>JBCCUW010000017.1:0-20498 GCA_039196385.1 Pseudomonadota bacterium | reverse complement strand
TACCGCCAACACGCGATTGTCGGCATCCCCCTGTCTCAGTCACCCGGCCCTGCGCAGCTGACATACCATTTAAACGGGGAACCCCGACAACATCGGTTCAACGTGGTCGCTAAAACCTATACGGAACAGCATATCACCCTGGAAAACCAGGCCATGGTGACACCACCACCAGAGACTTTGGCGCGCATCCGCGAAGAACTGACCCGTCAGCGCGAACGCTACGCACGCAGAGCGCCGGTGGAGAATCTTGCCAACGGTTTCGTTAAACCTCTTGAAGGCATCACCACCAGCCTGTTTGGCCATCGTCGCTTTTTTAACGGACAAGCGCGTAATCCCCACAGCGGGTTGGACATTGCCGCTCCATCCGGTACCCCGATTCAGGCGCCGGCTGATGCCACTGTGACACTTGCAGACGACCTATATTTTAATGGCCTGACACTCTTCCTCGATCACGGCGAGGGTTTGATTACCATGTATTGCCACATGAGTGAGTTGATCGTTGGCGAAGGTGACAAAGTTGTGCAAGGGCAAGTGATCGGCCTGGTCGGCACAACAGGCCGGTCCACCGGCCCACACCTGCACTGGACCGTCAGCCTGAATGGGACGCGGGTAGATCCGGAGGTTTTTCTTGCACAGTTCAGCCAGGTTGCCGCACCGCGCTGAAGCCATCAATTCAACGGCGCTTGCGGTGCCGTATGACCCGCTGACGACGCGCCTTCTGCCGGTCAGTCAACTCATTGCGCCGGCCGGCGTAAGGGTTTTTGCCCGTCCGAAAGTCAAGCTGCACCGGATTGCCGATCAGATCCAGCGCCTCGCGAAACCCGTTCTCGAGGTACTTTTTGTAACTGGCCGGAAGGTCTTTCAACTGATTGCCATGTATGGCGATACGCGGCGGGTGTTGCCCGGCGCGGGTGGCCACCTTCAGTTTAATCTGCCGACCGCGAATAGACGGCGGCGGATGTGTCGCTGCGAGACTATCGAGTAGCCGCGTCAGTAGAGAAGTGGTGACGTCAAATTCACCCGCGCTGTAGACTTCATCAACCATGGCAAACAGATGTCCGACCCCGGTGCCGTGCAGCGCAGATATGAAACGTAACGGCACCCACGGGACAAAGGCAAGCTTGCGATCGATAGACTGTTTAACCCGGTCGCGTTGATCAGCGGCCAGGCCATCCCACTTGTTTACCGCAACGATGAGCGCAGCGCCCGCCTGCTGCGCATATTGCAGGACGTGCAGATCCTGATCCACAACACCTTCGTTAGCATCCAGCACCAGTATGACCACCTGGGCACGCTCCATGGCCTGCAGTGCCTTAACAACAGAAAACTTTTCTGTGACTTCCGCCACTTTGCCTTTGCGGCGCACCCCTGCAGTGTCGATCAGCACGTAGTCCGTACCGTCGCGTGAAAACGGTATATCTATGGCGTCCCTGGTGGTACCCGGCATGTCGAACACCACCTGACGTTCTTCACCCACCAGGCGGTTTACCAGGGTAGACTTACCCACATTAGGCCGTCCAACAATGGCGACTTTGACGCCTTGTGGCACCGGCGCATCCGCACTGTCTGCCGTCACATTGCCAAATTTCTGCAAGTTTTCCGCCACCAGTTCCTGCAGAGAACGCACGCCGCGGTTGTGACTGGCGGCAATCAACAGCGGCGCCACAAAACCGAAGCGGGAAAACTCTGCCTGTGCGGCGGTATGACTGATGCCATCGGACTTGTTGATCACCGGGATAAAGTCCACATCCTGTCGTCGCAGATATGCCACAATCTCTTCATCTGCAGCGGTAATGCCATCGCGGCCATCCAGCAACAGCACAATCACATCCGCCTCGGCCACCGCCGTTTGTGTCTGTTGGGTCAGTTCCGCAGCCAGGGCATGGTCACCATAGAGGCCACCTGTATCAATGAGCATGACCGGCTGGCCGGCCATATCACATTTACCATAGCGTCGATCCCGGGTGAGTCCCGGAACATCGGCGACCAGGGCGTCACGTGTTCTGGTCAGTTTGTTGAATAAGGTGGACTTACCTACGTTAGGACGGCCCACCAGTGCAACGGTGGGTAACATGGCTATTTACGCACAACCCGGAGGGCCTGCAAGCTGCCGGAGTTTCCTAACACATACAGCGTCCCGTCGGCGTACACCATGTTGCTACGTATACCATCACCATCAAGCTTGCGCCGACCTACCATGCGTCCATCGCGTTGCGCGACCACATGGAGATAACCTTCGCTGTCGCCAAACGCAAGATAGTTGGAGAACGCGATCGGGGCGCTGAGCTTGCGCCGCGCGAAGCTATCCAGGGCCCAGACTTCTTCACCCGTGCCGCGGTCCAGCGCAATCACGCGATCGTCTTCGTCAATGACATACACCTGCTCATAACCTTCGGCCAGGTCGAGAAAGGTGGAATATTCCCGCTCCCATTGGGGGCGCCCATCCCGCCGCGAGTAGGCTTTAACCCGACCCTGAAACGCGCCGGCATAAATCGCCGGCCCGATCACCAACGGCCGGGCATCTACGTCCACCATACGTTCGAGTTCTGAACGGCCCTCAGGCAACATCACGCGCTGCTCCCAGATCGGCTCGCCGTTAGCAACCCGCAGCGCGCTCAGTTTGCCGCTGGCAAAACCGGCATAAACAATGTCGTCAGCAATCACCGGCGAACTGGTACCGCGTAAAGTCAGCACGGGCAGTTGATTGTCAAAACGCCAGGTCAAATCACCGGTCTCGTCGTCCAATGCTACAAGGCGACCGTCAATGGTCTGCGCAAAAACCTGACCACCAGCAGCGACCGGTACCGAGAGGACTTCGCTACCCACGTCGACACGCCACGCATCCGTACCGTCAGCGGCATTCAGGGCCACCACCTCACCAAACGTGGTGCCGAGCAGAACCATACCCGCGCCAACACCCACCCCACCGGCGACAAAACTGGGATCACGACGATCAAAGAAATTCAGGCGGCTGAAAAAACCACTGTCAAGAACATGAGTATCCCGTTGCCAGACCCGCTTGCCATCAAAGCGGTTGCGCGCCTCTACGTGACCATAACCATCTGCCGCAAGGATGGTATCGGCAAGCAGTGCCGGTGAGAGGCGCAGGTATTTTTTTCCGAGGCCTTTGCCGATAGACGCTCGCCATTCACGTTTTATATCCACCTCAGCATCAAAGCGCACCAGCTCTGCGGGCTTGGTCAAATCTTCCTTCTTGTCCACCCAGGGCAACCAGCTGAACCAGCTGCAACCCCCCAGCAACAAAGTTGTCATCAGCAAGACTAAGCCGCCGCGTAAGGTCGGTGTCATCTGAGCCTGCCCGGGTTGCTTAACCATTATTCCGGAGTACCAGTGGATGCGGTCGAATCCTCAGCAGCATCGTTATTGGCGGCAGCCTCGTCCAGTATCGATTCCGCTTCGCGAAGGGCATCTTCCACCGAGTCTTCCAATTGCACAAAGACCCCGTCATACGGGGTAGTATTTTCCAACTTCATCTGCAAAACCGGACGCTCATCCGGGTTATCCAGGCTTTGCCAGGCAGCACTGTAGGCTTCGTGGGCAAGTTCAAGCTCATCTCTGGAGATGTGAATATCACCCTTGGTTTCCATCGCCCAGCCCCGATAACCCTGGTGCTTGATAGCGCTCAGCAGAGCCAGCGCTTGATCGGTCTGATCCTGGGCATGCAGCACCTTCGCCAGGCGAATTCTAGCCAGATCCATTAACAGGTCATCACTACCCTGCTCCACGGCCAGTTCGAGACTGGCACGGGCGGCATCAAGATCACCGTTGGCGTTGGCCAGGCGCGCCTGATCCATCAAGACCAGCAGATGATATGCCGTCCCACTGAAGTCTGCCTGCAACTCGGCCGCCAGGGCATCCCTCTGCAACCCCTCGGGAGCCTCCTGAAATTGGATATACAGCATCGCCGCAGCTTCAGACTGCTCAACCTGATACCCGTCGTACCAGCGCCAGCCGAATATGCCAACAACCGCGAGCACAAGACCAACAACTAATGAGGTGCCATATTCACCCCACCAGGATTTCATGCGCTCTACTTGTTCTTCTTCACTCAGGTAGTCTGACACCTAGTACCTCATTCTCTCCAGTTAGTCCTCTACGACAAGTCTGCGGACATCAGACTGATCGCTGTTGCCAGGTCAACCTGTTGCTGTTTTCCATCCGTCAGATTCTTCAACGTCACGGTGGCTGTCTCCATTTCAGTATCGCCGATCAGCACCGCCCAGACGGCGCCGCTGGCGTCTGCTTTCTTCAGCTGCTTTTTCAGGTTGCCCCCGCCCATGTGCAGCCGCACCCGCAAACCGGCCGCGCGGCACTTGTCTGCCATAGCCTGGGCGTGAGCAAGCAGATGCTCCCCCAGGCTGCACACATAAGTATCAGCAGCAACATCACTGAACTGTTCCGCCACCGGCTGCGCCACCTCGTGCAGCAGCAAAAGCCGATCCAGGCCAATAGCAAAACCGACTGCAGGGGTGGGTTTGCCGCCCAACCGCTCAACAAGCCCATCGTAACGGCCACCGGCGCAGATTGTACCCTGCGCGCCCAGATCTTCAGTGATCCATTCGAATACCGTATGCGTATAATAGTCCAACCCGCGCACCAGCTTAGGGTTGTGCAGGTATTTGACCCCAGCTGCGTCCAACAATTCCCCTAAGCGCAGAAAATGTTCCCGACTCTGCGCATCCACAAAGTCAGGCAACTGAGGCGCCTGGGCCAGCAGCGCTTGGGTCGATTCTGACTTGGCATCCAGAATCCGCAATGGATTACTTTGCAGCCGCCGGCGACTATCTTCATCCAATTGCTCCGCCAATGGGGTGAGGTAGTCTACCAGCGCTGCACGATAGGCTTGTCGAGCCTGGCCGTCACCCAGCGTGTTCAACTCCAGACGCACATGTTCAAGCACCCCCAACTCGCGCCACATACCGGCACACATAAGGATCATCTCCGCATCCACGTCAGGCCCGGCAAAGCCAAAGGCTTCAGCACCTATCTGGTAAAACTGTCGATAGCGGCCCTTCTGTGGTTTCTCGTAGCGGAACATGGGCCCGGCATAGAACACCCGCTGGGTCTGATTGTAGAGCAAGCCGTGCTCCTGCAGCGCCCGCACACAGCTCGCCGTACCCTCAGGACGCAGGCTGAGGCTGTCGCCATCCCGGTCAGCCAGCGTGTACATCTCTTTTTCAACAATATCGGTGGCTTCACCAACGCCACGGGCAAACAGCTCGGTAAATTCCAACAGGGGCAGCTGAATCGCTTCGTAAGCGTGGCTGAGCAGCTGCCGCTGAACAACAGCTTCTACATGCTGCCAGCGCCTGGCCACTGCAGGTAACACATCACGCATGCCGCGGACTGCCTGAACCATTATGTTTCCTTGTTAGACTGCCGGAGCAGCACGCTTAGCTGGGTTGAGGGTAGCTTCATACACGCCTGCCCTATTGGCCGATGACCAGTCTGGCCATATTATTGCGGGTATGCGGCGACAGAGCGACCGGTTCCGCGTTATATAACATGATGGCACCCGAGGCGTAACCCAGTAGCACTCGAAACGGCCCACTGCCGACAAACTCGAGGGTCTGCCCGGGCTGACCGAGATCACCAAACAGGACATCACCCTCGGCATTGCGGATTTCCACCCAGCACTCATCAGTAAACTGCAAAGTCAGGCGCTCATCCCCGCTGGCCGTGAGGCGTTGCAAAGCGGGTGGCGCAGCTTCTCCGGTAGAACCAGTATCCGCTCCAGCGTTTGCGGCTACCGCCAGCTCCGGCGCTGCAGTTAAGGTCGCCTCTGTCGCCGCAGAAGGGTCTCCGGCCGCCTGTACCGATGCGGCATCCGGCTGCGAATCTGGGCTGGCAACCGGCTCGATATCTGAGACAAGAGCTGGTTCTGCCGCGTCAGGGGGAGACGCTCCCTCTGTGGTGGCTGTTGCTGGCGTTGTCCGGACCGGGGATGACAGCTCGACCGCAGGTTCGGGCGCCGGGGTTACCGCGGCCGGTGCGAGATCGGGGTCGTCATCGCCGCCCAGTGTCGTCACAAGTACGACCACCAGGATCACAATCAGCAACACACCACCCAACAGCGCGAGCAAAGTAATATTGGAACTGACCAACTGTTGCAGGTGCAAAACCCCTGAGGGTGGTGACACCGAATCCATGCCCTGGGGACTGTGACGCTCCTGGGTGGTGGCGCCATATTCAAAGCTGAGTGCGGTGACCAGCGGGTCCGGGTCCAGGTCCAACAGTTTAGCGTAAGCCCGCACATAACCCCGGGTAAACACAAATGCCGGTAGCTGGGTTTTGTCACCTCGTTCGATGGCTGCTACCACGTGCACCGGCAGGTGCAGCGCATCGGCAACGTCCCGCTGCGACACCGACGCGGCCTCGCGCGCAGCCGCCAGCGTTGCGCCAGAGCTATCTGCGCTCAGGTCTTCGGCTGACATGTTTCGGCTTGTTTCGGGTACAGATTTTTAAGCGCCAGTGCATTGCTGGCGCGCATGTCTTCATCACCCAGTTCAGCGCCCAACTTCACACCAAGGCACAAGCTGCGCGCATTGGGTCGGGCATAAGCCCGAAACGAGATCAGCTGCGACTGCGCCGTTCGATAATCACCCCGCTCGTAAGCCAGGTAGGCCAGTTCCAGGCTCGAGCGGGGTTGCCGATAGTTCAGTTCCAGTGCGCGGGCAAAAGACTGCGCAGCAGCTTGTTCATCGTTTACCCGCAACTGGGCAAAACCCAGGTTTTCAAACGCCTGGGCGCGAGCCCGGTAGCCCGTATCCTTAACCAGACGGGACAGCGGCACCAGTGCATCTTCATAGCGGCCACGCGCGTACAGAAAACTACCGTAGTTATTCAGCGCTTGAGAATCATTCGGCGCCACACTTAGTGCTTGCTTGTAAAACTCTTCTGCGATGTCGTATTCACTCTCCGCAGTCAGCAATACGGCATTCAGTACCAGTGTTTCCACGTGACGGGGATTAATATCCAGGGCTTTCGCCAGCGGCGCCTTAGCCCGTTTAAAATCGCGTTGTTCGATATAACCGCGCGCCAGATCGAGTTGCGCCTGAATCCGGTCTTCCATGGGCGCTGGCCCAGGTAGCCCCCCCGTGACCTCAGTCACACAGCCGCTGGCTGTAAGCAAGAATAAACCGGCCAGCAGTCTGCAGGTTAGCGCGGAAAACTGATATCCCATTTTTTGCCCTATTGCGAACGTCATATTCGTTGGTCTCAACTCAGTGCTGATGCGGCGGCCTTCACTCTGGCCAGATAACGCGTCTGGCGGCGGGTGCGATCCTGCACCTGACCCACCAGCTGCCCACATGCGGCGTCGATATCAGCGCCACGAGTGGTACGCAACATAGTGGTATATCCGGCCCTCATCAAGAGGGTCTGAAAATGATAAATCGCTTTATTGCTCGGCCGCTCGTAGCCTGAAGCCGGAAAAGGATTAAACGGAATCAGATTTATTTTGCAACGCACGTCCGCCAACAAGCGAGCCAGTGCGCGGGCATGTTCAGGCTGGTCGTTCATATCTTTGATCAGCGTGTACTCAATGACTAGCTTGCGTTTCTCGCCGAGGTGCGAAACATATTCGCGACAAGCGTTGAGTAACTGCTCAATGGGATATTTGCGGTTGATGGGCACAAGCACGTTGCGCAGTTCATCGGTCGGCGCATGCAGCGAAATGGCAAGTGACACATCTGTAAACTCAGACAATCGGTTAATCGCAGGCACCACCCCTGCTGTGCTGATGGTGACGCGCCGCTTGGATAAGCCAAATGCCAGGTCATCCAGCATGATGTTCGTGGCGCTGATGACCGCGTCAAAATTCAGTAGCGGTTCGCCCATACCCATGAGCACGATATTGGTGACTTGTTGCTGACGAGTCGCCAGGAACTCATTGGCAATCAATAGTTGGCCAATAATCGCCGCGGCCGGCAGATTGCCATTGAACCCCTGTTTACCCGTGGAACAGAAACTACAGTCCAGCATGCAGCCGATCTGCGAAGAAACACAGAGCGTATTGCGCATACGCCCGGGTTGCTCATCCGGATCCGCCTCGCCGGCTATTTTCTCCGGGATCAGCACGGTTTCGACCAGATTGCCCTGCCCTACGTCCAGCAACCACTTACTAGTGCCGTCTTGAGACACCTTGTGGCTGCATACCCGCGGTCGCTCCAGGGTAGTGTGCTCAGTGAGCCACTCGCGCATGGTGCGTGGCAGATCGGTCATTTCGGCAAAATTGGTGCGCTGCTGGTGGTATAACCACTTCATCAACTGACGGCCGCGAAACTTCTGCAATCCCTGCTCAACAAAGAGCGCTTCCAGACCATGACGGTCCAGACTGTAGAGATTGATGAGGCTTTCGCTCATGGCCGCTGATCGCCCAAAATCAGTCGCGTGCGCAGAGTTCGCTGTCATCAAAGAAGAACGCAATCTCCCGCGCCGCAGACGCCGGCGCATCAGAGCCGTGGACGGCGTTGGCGTCAATGGATTCCGCAAAGTCTGCGCGAATCGTGCCCGGATCAGCTTCAGCGGGATTGGTGGCGCCCATCAAGCGCCGATTTGTCGCGATCGCGTCTTCACCTTCCAACACCTGGACCATAACCGGACCAGAGCGCATATAGGCACACAAGTCAGCAAAAAACGGCTTACCATCATGCTCAGCATAAAATCCCCGCGCCTGCTCTTCACTCAATCGCAACATCTTGGCTGCGACAATGCGCAGACCACCTTTTTCAAAACGCGAGTAAATCTCGCCAATTAAATTGCGCGCAACCGCATCAGGTTTAACAATCGAAAAAGTGCGTTCTAACGCCATTCTGGTTCTCCGGGCAAAGGCGCTTCAGCAAGCGCTGCTATGTGACTAATAAATAAAGAAATATCGAGTTCGCTGCAGGCTGTCACAGCAGCGGCCGCGTATTATACGCGTGCTTATGGCCCGCGCAATCGTCCCACAACTTCACAGACCCGACGACCGGCATGGTCGACCTCTTCTTCGGTAGAAAAACGTCCGAAACTGAAGCGCAGGGAGGCGTGCGCAATGTCATCGGGGACACCAAGTGCGCGCAACACATAAGAAGGCTCTACAGACGCTGAGGTGCACGCCGAACCGCTGGAGACCGCCAGATCGTCCAGCGCCAGGAGCAGGGTTTCACCGTCGACATCACTGAAGCCGACATTCACGATTGACGGCAGATTGTGTTCTGGATGACTGTTCACCGTCACCCCCGGCAATTGCTGCAGGTGCGCCATAAAACGACGGCGCAGGCTGGACAGACGCGCCTGTTCTTCATGCATATGCTCATGAATCAGCGCGGCGGCTTCACCCAGACCAACAATCTGATGGGTAGCCAGGGTGCCTGAGCGCATCCCCATCTCGTGGCCACCCCCATGAATCAATGGCGCAACGCGCAACGGCGGTTCGCGGCGCACGTACAGGAAGCCGCTGCCCTTAGGGCCATATATTTTGTGGGCCGAAACGGCCAGCAGATCAACACCCAAGGACTTGACATCAATTTCGAGTTTTCCATAACTTTGCGCCGCATCTACATGAAAAATAACACTATTTTCCCTGCATACTTGACCAATGCCGGCAATGTCATTCACGGTGCCCAGCTCATTGTTCACGTGCATAATGGATACCATCAACGTGTCCGGACGCAAAGCCTCAGCCACTTCCTCTGCACTGACCCGACCATGCGCATCACCCTTCAGGTAAGTAATGGCAAAACCTTTTTCCGCCAGGTACTCACAGGTATCAATTACGGCTTTGTGCTCGATCTCACTCGTAATGATGTGCTTTTTGTCCGCATACTCGGCAACACCCTTGAGTGCGAGGTTGTCAGACTCGGTCGCGCCGGAGGTCCAGACGATTTCCCGCGGATCCGCATGAATTGAATTGGCAATCTGCACCCGCGCCGCCTCCACGGCTTCTTCCGCGCGCCAGCCATAAGCGTGAGAACGTGATGCCGGATTACCAAAATTACCGGTCACCATGAGGCTGCGACTCATCTTTTCTGCAACCCGAGGGTCCACCGGCGAAGTAGCGGCGTAGTCTAAATAGACCGGTAATTGCATCAATCTTACCTGTACTGTATGCGTTAAAGCTGGGTGGCGGAGATCAGATCTGCCTGTCGCCGGGCCACCGCGGTGACAGACTCGCGATCCACCAAACTCTGCAAGGTGATCCCCTGCAGGAAACTGTCAATCTGCTCCGACAGATCCGCCCACAAATCGTGGGTTAGACACATGTGTCCTTCCTGGCAATCAGCGCGTCCGCGGCAACGCGTGGCATCAACGCCTTCGTCAACAGCGATGACAATATCGGAAATAGAGATTTCATCCAGGCAACGCCCCAGCTTATAACCACCACCCGGCCCACGGTGACTGGCTAACAACGCGGCCCGCTTCAAGCGGCCGACAATCTGCTCCAGGTAGTTGGACGAAATATCCTGGCGGCGCGCGATATCCTGCACACTGACGGGTCCTGACTGGGCATGCAGGGCGATGTCCAGCATCGCGGTGACAGCATATCGGCCTTTTGTAGTGAGTCGCATGGTTGTTTCGTTACCTGCACTGACTGCGGAGACGCGGCAGTATGCAATACCCTACTATTTTGGTCCACTATTTCCATCCTGAGCTTCAGAGCGGGCGACAGGCCCAGAAACGCCCTGTGCAGATTGAAGCAGGTGTTTGCAGATACCGCGAAAAATCTGTACCTCTGTCTCATCCATCTGCACGCGGGTAAACAGCCGGCGCAGACGACGCATGGTTTGCCCGGGGTTATCCGCCTGCAGAAAGCCCGTATCAACAAGTGCTGCCTCCATATGCGTCACCATGCCTTCAAGCTCAGCGGCGGTTGCCATGCGCCGGTCCCAATTGGTTGCGTCCGCAGTGGTCTGGCGCTGCTGAAAAATCTCGTAACACACCACTTGCACGGCCATGGCCAGATTCAGTGACGAATACGCCGGCGCTGCTGGTATCTGCAGATGGTGATTGCAACGCTGCAGCTCTTCATTGGTCAAGCCGTTATCTTCCCGGCCGAACAGGATCGCGACGCGAGACTCGGCAGGTTGCGCATGGATCTGTTCGGCAGTACCTCTGGCATCAGTCACGGGCCAGGGTATGCGGCGGGTACGCGTACTGGTGCCAACGACCCAATGGCAGTCGGCGATTGCCTCATCCACCGAATCCACCACCCGGGCGGCATCGAGGACATCCAGCGCTCCTGCCGCCCGCCAGTCCGCCTGCGGATCGGGAAACCGTTTGGGGTTCACCAGGACTAACTCCTGGAGGCCCATGGTTTTCATCGCGCGGGCTGCGCCGCCGATGTTGCCTGGATGACTGGGTTCCACCAGGACGATGCGGATGAATTCGCTCAACCGTTGTGCTCCTCGTTCGCGCTAAATTGAATCGTGATAGCATAGCGCACCCTTCAGTAACCAGAATACAAGAGCCTGCATGCAACCCATGGCAAATATAGCGCTGCGCGCGGCGCGCACGGCGGCAGATTTTATTGCCCAGTCATTTGACCGGCCAGACGAGCGCAATATCCAAACCAAGGCGCGCAACGACTTTGTCTCCGACGTGGATCAGAATGCTGAACGGATTATTATCGACGCCATCAGCCAGACTTACCCTGACCATGCCATTCTGGCTGAAGAGTCTTGTCAAACTGACCGGGACAGCGAATACACCTGGATCATCGACCCTCTGGATGGCACGCTCAACTTTCTCCAGGGCATCCCCCATTTTGCCGTCTCTATCGGCATCATGCGGGGCAAGCACCTCGAACATGGGGTGATCGTTGACCCCATTCGCAACGAAGAATTTGTTGCCAGCAGGGGCTACGGTGCACAGCTGAACGGCAAACGCATCCGCGTCAGTAACCGCCATAAGCTGGAAGACTGCGTCCTGGGCACAGGCATTCCACCGGGCAGCGTCCAGACACGGCTGACACCTTATATGCAATCGCTCAACACGTTGACCGGTACGTGCCGTGGCATGCGGCGTGCCGGCAGCGCAGCGTTGGACCTGGCCTACGTTGCCGCCGGGCGCCTGGACGGCTTCTGGGAAATGGGTTTAAGCCGTTGGGATATTGCTGCGGGTATTGTGCTGATCCGCGAAGCCGGCGGTTTTGTTGGAGATTTCAGCGGTGGCGAAAATTACTGGCAGAGTGGTGATATCGTGACGGCAAATCCGAAGACCTTCCGTCATATGGTACAGATACTCAAAGCGAACCCGGGTTAAGGATAACTGCCGTCCGGATTCTCCTCTTCGCGTTCCGGCACCAGCAGATCTTCCCGGGTAATGTTCATGGTTAACAGAATATTGGCCGCCACATAGATGGATGAATAGGTGCCGACAACCACCCCAATACTCAGCGCCAGGGCAAAACCACGAATCGTTTCACCACCGGTGAACAGCAGCGCCAGCAACACGAACAATGTGGTTGCACTGGTGACCAAAGTGCGCCCCAGGGTCTGGTTCAGCGATTGATTGATCACTTCCACAGGCGTGCCTTTGCGCAGCTTGCGGAAGTTCTCCCGGATACGGTCACTGACCACAATGGTATCGTTGAGCGAATAACCAATCACAGCCAGCAGCGCTGCCAGTACGGTCAGATCAAAGGTCCAATGGAACACCGCAAAACAACCCAGAACAATCAGCACATCATGCGCCAGGGCCGTAACCGCACCGACCGAAAACTGCTTCGTGAAACGAAAGAGAATGTAGAACATGACCACAATCAGCGCCGTGAGCAGTGCGAGACCGCCATCTTCGGTCAGCTCCTGACCCACAGCAGGCCCAACGTAGCTACTCTGACGCAGTTCAACCTTGCCATATTCGGTACGTAAAGCCTGGAAAATCTCGTCACCGAGTGAAGCCTGCTCAACGCCCGGCTGCGGCGGCATGCGAATGAGGATGTCGCGGTTAGTACCGAAAAACTGCACTGTGCCATTGGCATAACCGGAGGTATTGAGATACTGGCGAATTGCTTCTGCGTCCGCCGGTGTATCAAAACCCACTTCAACCAGCGTGCCGCCGGTAAAGTCGAGGCCCATGTTGAGGCCATTGATACCCAGCTCAAGAACAGCGACCAGTACCAGTACAATGGAGAAGCCTGCGGCAACTTTGCGTCGCCCCATGAAGTCAAAATTGGTTTGTCTCATACTTTCAGCGACTCCAGCTTACGCCCACCATACATGAGGTTAACGATCGCCCGCGTAACCATAATAGCCGTGAACATTGAGGTGACAATGCCCACTGCCAGCGTGACCGCAAAACCACGCACCGGGCCGCTGCCGACAGACAACAGAATAATCGCCACAAAAAAGGTGGTGACATTGGCATCGGTAATGGTCAACAGTGCCCGCTCAAACCCAGCCCGAATCGCCTGTTGCGGAGGTCGCTCCAACAGCTCCTCGCGGATGCGCGAGAAGATCAGCACGTTAGCATCGACCGCCATGCCCACGGTGAGCACAATGCCGGCAATCCCGGGCAGCGTCAGGGTTGCGCCAAGGACAGACATGATGGCCACCAGCAGCATCAGATTGGTCGTGAGTGCAACATTTGCTGCCAGGCCGAAGAAACGGTAATAGAAGAGCATAAAGACCAGCACCAGGGCAAAGCCGATGCCCACGGCTTGCCAGCCCCGGGTAATATTCTCATCGCCTAACGATGCCCCTACGGTACGCTCTTCAACAATATACATCGGCGCGGCCAGAGCACCGGCCCGCAACAGCAGCGCCAGATCCTGCGCTTCCTTGAGACTCAAACCCGTGATCCGAAACTGAAAGCCCAGGGCTGCACGGATATTGGCAACACTGATTAAGCGTCGCTCTTCGACACTGTCCTGAACTTCAACCTCCTCACCATCGCGCATCACTTTGCGCACGACCGGCTTCTGCTCAATAAACAGAATCGCCATGGAACGACCAACATTGTCTTTGGTCGCGTCATGCATCCGATTGCCGCCCTCACTGTCTAGTTCGATGCTGACCTGAGGCTGACTGGTTTCAGGGTCATAACCCTGCTGCGCGTCCTGAACGTTATTGCCCGTCACAATGTTGCGGCGCAAAATGTCCTGGGGTACACCTTCATAAGGATACGTTTCCCGCTGAAAACGAGGCGTATTAGGCTCAGCCGCCAGACGGAACTCGAGGTTGGCGAATTTGTTAAGAATTTCTTTAGCCCGGGCGCTGTCCTGAATACCCGGCAGGTCCACCACAATGCGCGACCGACCCAGCCGCTGCACCTGGGGTTCCGAAACACCCAGCTCATTCACCCGATTGCGCAGACTCACCAGATTCTGCGTGATCGCTCGATCTTCAAGCGCCTCAATACGCTCCTGCGTGAGCCGATACAGTAGCCCCGGCTGGCCATCCACGTCTATTTCACGAATCTGATAGTCGGCGGCAAAGTCTGCCAGCGCTGTCTCAGCTTGCTCACGACCCGCTTCGCTGGTGAAAGCCATACTAATGTCACGGCCATCAACCCACTCACGGCGCGGCACGTAGGGAATACGTTGTTCACGCAACTTGTCCTGCATACCCAATGCCGCACTGTTAACCACCGAGTCGATATATTCGTCCATGCGTACCTGCAACAGGAAATGTACCCCGCCGGACAAATCCAACCCCAGAGACATGGGTTTTGCGCCCATGTCCCGCAGCCATTGCGGCGTATTGCTGGCGCGGTTCAGCGCCACGACAAAGTCCTGCGTCTCACCGCTGTCGTTCAGCAGGTCGCTGGCAACTTGCTGCGCCCGTAGCTGACTCTCATCGCTGTCGACCCTGATCCAGCCGGAGTCGTCTACCAGTTCTACCCGGGTAACTGGAATCTCCTGGGCGCGCAGCTCCGCTTCAACACTTTGGAGCATGGCCATACTCACCCTGGTGTCTTCGTCCAGTGGTTTGATCTGAAGCGCGGGATCTGGCTGAAACAGGTTGGGTGCGGAATAAATGGCACCCAGCGTCAGAACGCAAAGGATCAGCAGATATTGCCAGGGCCTGAAGGTATTGGGTGGTGTGTTTTGTCGGCGGCGCACGCCAAGCAGCGGTGGGCCCTCAAAGCCGGTCTCAGCCATGGGCTAAGCCCAACACATAGAAAAGTGACACTGCAGATTGCCGGACTGTAGCCGCCTGCTCATCAGTTACCGTCCAGACCCTTGAGCGTGCCCTTGGGCAACGTGGCGCCCACGGCTGTTTTCTGGAAACGCATCTCTACCCCGTCACTGACCTGTACCTTGATAAAGTCATCCTCCACTGCATTGATGACGCCAACCACGCCTCCGGCTGTGACCACTTCATCACCTTTGCCGAGACTGGCCATCAGCGCTTGATGTTCTTTCCGGCGCTTGTTCTGTGGGCGCAGCAACAGGAAGTAGAAGATCAGGACAAAACCGCCGATAAACAGCAGGTTGATCAGGCCGGCATCGCCAGCTGCGCCGTCTGCTGAAGCGGCATACGCGGTGGTTTCAAACAGATTCATGTGTGGTATTCCAATCGTGATGGAGGGTCTGGACAAGGTTGCGAAATGTACCCGTTTCAATGGACGTGCGCAACGCAGCCATGAGGCTGTGATAGTAATGTAGATTGTGCTGGGTCATCAGCATGGCGCCGAGCATCTCACCACAACGATCCAGGTGATGCAGATACGCGCGGGAAAAATTTGTACAGGTATAGCAACTGCAGTTTGGATCCAATGGCTCATCTGCGAGCCGGTGTTTAGCATTGCGGATTTTGATGGTGCCCTGTGAGGTGAAAGCATAACCATTACGTGCGTTGCGGGTCGGCATGACACAATCAAACATGCCCACACCCAACTCCACACCACGCACCAGATCTGCCGGAGTGCCCACCCCCATCAGATAGCGTGGTTTTTCGATCGGCATATGGGGTAGTAGCCCCACCATCACCGAATCCATTTCCGCTTTGCTTTCACCGACAGATAGTCCCCCAATGGCATAGCCGTCAAAGTCGATATCCTGCAACCCCTGCAAACTCTCGAGTCGCAAGTTGTCATACATCCCTCCCTGCACGATGCCGAACAAAACCGCGCCGTCAGTGACCAGCGTCGCCGGCGCTCGATCAAACTCATCACGGCAGCGCCGGGCCCAGCGGAGGGAGAGCTGCATGGAAGCGGCAGCCTGATCCGGCGTCGCCGGGTGCGCCGTACACTCATCCAGTACCATGACAATGTCAGAACCGAGATTACGCTGCACTTGAATCGAGGACTCGGGGGTTAAGGTCACCTTGTCACCATTAACTGGCGACCTGAACACCACACCCTGCTCCGACAACTTGCGGAGTTCGCCAAGACTGAAAACCTGAAAACCACCGCTGTCTGTAAGAATGGGTCCTGACCACTGCATGAATTCATGCAGACCACCCAGGCTGGCGATTTGCTGGTCACCCGGACGCAACATTAGATGAAAGGTATTGCCTAACAGCACCTGAGTGCCGACGTCATGCAGACTGGCAGGTGTCATCGCCTTAACGGTGCCGTAGGTACCACACGGCATAAACACCGGTGTTTCCACGCTGCCATGGGCTAGTTGCAGGCGTCCGCGGCGGGCCTGACCGTCAGTCGTTAATAATTCAAACATCCCGTTCTCCCGGCTGATCCGCCAGATCGTTGCGCTGCAGATACATGGCATCCCCATAACTGAAAAATCGATACTCACGATCAACAGCTTGTCGGTACGCGGACATAATTCGGGTGTACCCTGCAAACGCGCTGACCAGCATCATCAGGGTGGACCCGGGAAGATGAAAATTTGTGATCAGCACGTCGACTATTTTGAAGCGAAAGCCGGGCTTGATGAACAAGCCGGTAAAGCCGCTGCCGGCGCGAATCGGTAGATGTTCCAGGGCTGCACTCTCCAGCGTTCTGGCGACGGTTGTGCCTACCGCTACAATACGTCCGCCATTTTGTGTTGTCCGGGTAATCTGAGCTGCGGTGGTAGCACTGATTTCATACCACTCCTGATGCATCACATGGTCCTCAAGCGCCCCCCGCACCGGCTGAAACGTCCCCGCACCAACATGTAACGTCAGCGCCGCCAGCGCCACCCCGCGAGCTTGCAACTGGTCAAGCAGCGACTGACTGAAATGCAACCCTGCAGTAGGTGCGGCGACCGCACCCGGCACCTGGCCGTAGACGGTTTGATAACGTTCGTTATCCAGCGGCCCGTCCTGCCGTTTGATGTACGGGGGCAGCGGTACATGACCATGGTCCTGCAGGAAAGCCAGCACAGGCCGGGGGAACTCCAGGCGATAATACTGTGCCTCACGACCCCGGCACACCAGCGTTTCGTCACCCAGCAATAAGGTACGACCGGACTGCAACGCTTTGCTGACCCGCACCTGGCACAAGGCGGTGGTCTCATCCAGAATCCGTTCAACCAGAACTTCCGCTGCGCCACCACTATCTTTGACAGCATGCAGTCGCGCCTTGATGACCGACGTGTTGTTGACAACCAGAAGATCACCGGGCTGTAGAAGATGCAACAAGTCGGTGATCTGGCCATGTTGCAGACCTTCTTCGGTCACCTGAAGCAGTCGCGCTGCTGTGCGTTCCGCAGGCGGCTGCTGGGCAATCAGGCGCTCAGGTAAATCGTATTCGAAGTCTTTCAGTTGCACTGGCTTTACTGACCAATGGAGCAAACAAATGTGGGCTGAGCCGAACGCCGCGTTTGCAGGACAGCTGCGGATCAGATTATCGATGGTACCTGGGGTCGGACTCGAACCGACACTCCCGTGAAGGAACCGGATTTTGAATCCGGCGCGTCTACCAATTTCGCCACCCAGGCAATTCCAGCACCTATTTCCAGCGCTCATTTCCAGCGCCTATTTCCAGCGCCTATTTCCAGCGCGAACGCCGAATGTTCACTACCCGGCGGGCGACGCATTTTGCCCAACCCACGGATCAGTTACAATAGTTGGTTTTTCACTGGAGGCACCCATGCAGGACGTCTATATAGTTGAAGCTGTACGCAGCCCAATCGGTAAACGCGGCAAAGGTTTGGCCGGATTAATCCCCGCAGATCTCTTAGGTCAGGTACAGACTGCAGCGCTGTCCCGCAGCGGCATTCCGGCTGACGAGGTTGGCCAGATTATCGGCGGCTGTGTCTCTCAGGTGGGTGAACAGTCATTCAATATCGCCAGGATTGCCTGGTTGTCGCAAGGCCACCCGGAAGAAATTGCAGCCACCACCGTAGACTCGCAGTGTGGCTCCAGTCAGCAGGCCACTTCCATGGGAGCGGCCATGGTGGCATCGGGCATGGAAGATGTGGTCATGTGCTGTGGCGTAGAAATGATGACCCGGGTACCGCTGGGTTCAAATATGAAAGACGGCGTACCCATGGGTGAAAGTTACGCGGCCCACTATCAACCCACCAGCCAGTTCCAGGGTGCTGCCATGATCGCCGAGGAATACCAGATTACGCGCGCCGACACCGACGCGTTTGGTTTGCGCAGCCAGCAACGCGCGCTCCGTGCCCGCGAGGAAGATCGCTTCAGCCGCGAAATTACCCCGGTTCAAGCACCGGAATTGGATGATCAGGGGCAACCCACCGGCAACATGCTGACCATTGCGGCAGACGAAGGTATTCGTGAAACCAACGCAGAAGCCCTGGCGGGTCTGGCCCCCGTCCCAGGCCAGGAAATCCACACGGCAGGCACCAGCTCGCAGGTGTCTGATGGTGCTGCAGTGGTGATCCTGGCCAGCCAGGCAGCAGTCGAACGGTTGGGCTTGAAACCCCGCGGGCGCATCATCGCCTCCACCTTAGTCGGGGTGGATCCGGTCACCATGCTGAAAGGCCCGATCCCAGCCAGCCGCAAAGTACTTGACCAGGCTGGACTGCAGGTCGACGACATTGACGTATTCGAAGTGAACGAAGCATTTGCTTCTGTAGTTATGGCCTGGTAAAAGGAGCTGCAACCGGATCCGGAAAAGGTCAATCCCAATGGTGGCGCCATTGCCCTGGGACATCCCACCGGCAGCACTGGAGCGCGCTTGATCACCACGGCTTTGCACGAACTGGAACGCAGCGACGGACGCTTCGGGTTAATTGCCATGTGCTGCGGCGGAGGCCTGGGCACCGGCACAATTATCGAGCGGGTGGCTGATTGAGCCCTGCCCACAGGCACTAACTTCACACAGCTTTCGTACATTTTGAGGGGAAAGGTATGTCCGGAAACACACCGGTTCTGGTAGGCGTTGCCCACGTTGAACAACGCATTGACGATCCAGCACAGGCACGCGAGCCTGTTGAGCTGATGATAGAAGCCACACGCAAAGCGGCCGACGATGGCGGTTCAAGCGATCTCCTGAAAGCCACGTCAGTCCGTGTGATCCGCGGCATCTGGGGTTACGAAAACCCCGCCAGAGCCGTGGCGGAAGCCATCGGCCAACCCGGTGCGCAAACCGCGCTGACACCCTATGGGGGTAACTTTGTCCAGACCACGTTGAATCACGCGGCCCTGGACATCCAGGCAGGCCGGCACGACCTGATTATTCTGACCGGCGCCGAGTGCGGCAACACCCAGGCCAAGGCGGCGCGCGCCGGTTACGAACTGCAATGGCAGGATTTGCCCGGCACCCCTGATCTGATGATCGGTGAAGAGGTAGAAATGCGTCACGAAGCAGAAAAAGCCGTGCGCCTGGGCCGACCGATTCAAGTGTATCCGATCTTTGAGACCGCTTTGCGGCACGCCCAGGGACTAAGCGTGGAAGCGCATCTCGACCAGATTTCCCAGCTTTGGGCGGGCTTCAGCCAGGTGGCGGCAGACAATCCTGACGCCTGGATCAGGGAGGCCAAAACAGCCGCCGAAATTCGCACCCCCTCCGCCATTAACCGTCCCGTATCCTTTCCGTATCCCAAGTTCATGAATTCGAACAACAACGTCGACCAGGGCGCCGCGCTGATTCTCTGTAGTACAGATAAAGCCCGTGCCCTGGGGATCAGCGAAGATAAGTGGATCTACCCTTGGGCCGGCACTGATGCCCATGATCACTACTTTGTGTCTAACCGTGACACGCTCTATACCTCGCCTGCTATTCGCCTCGCAGGTGGCCGGTGTCTCGAGCTGGCCGGTCTGGACGTTGCAGACATCGACCGGGTGGATGTTTACAGCTGTTTCCCGGTTGCCGTTCAGGTTGCCGCCCGTGAGCTTGGCCTGGATACCAGCCGCCCTCTGA
This sequence comes from Pseudomonadota bacterium, assembly GCA_039196385.1. Taxonomy (GTDB): domain Bacteria; phylum Pseudomonadota; class Gammaproteobacteria; order Pseudomonadales; family Azotimanducaceae; genus UBA4421. The sequence continues at coordinate 278 of JBCCUW010000017.1, read as the reverse complement.
CAGTGACCGGCGGTCTCACCTGGGCCGGTGGTCCGCTGAACAACTATGTGATGCACTCCATCGCTCGAATGGCCCAGCTGCTCCGGGACAATCCCGGCGAAAAAGGCCTGATTACCGCCAACGGAGGTTACCTCACCAAACACGCGTTTGGCCTGTATTCCAGCGAGCCTCCCTCAAACACTTATCAACACGCGGATCTGCAGAATGAGGTAGACGCCACGTTCAAACGCGACGTTGCCATGGACTTCAACGGCACCGGTGAGGTGGAAGGTTACGCG
>JBCCUW010000016.1:0-21288 GCA_039196385.1 Pseudomonadota bacterium | reverse complement strand
TTCATGAAGCGCACTTCACCCAGGGCAGAAATGATCAGGGCACCGTTGTTCATGCGACCCAGCCCGGCCAGTCCTATAGCACGTCCTTCGCGCACTTCCTGAGCACGAAACTGCAGCTTACGAATCTGTTTGGCCAGAATTTCGCCGGGCAGGCCGGGCTCCGGCGTATCGCGCGTTAACATGAGCCGCGTGTCGCGCAGAATCTCCCGGGCGGGCTCTGACAATACTTCAATGGCGGGGTTTTCCTGCAAGTCATTTGCCTTATCGGGAACCAGCATAGCCAGGTTCAGATCAGTACCCAGCATGACTTTCAGGTGTTCAACAATTTCTGCGGGTTGCTTGTGTGAGGTGTGCCAGGTGATGGTGGAATGCAGCTGCCGACTTTCGTCACCGACTCGATTAAGCTCCCCTTGAATAAATGACCAGGCGATCTCGTGCCGGCGCCAGCTCCATAGCGGATAGATCACCAGCACGGCCACGCTGGCGGTAGCCAGCGGCAGGTAAGCTGCAAATACAGCGAGGCTCAGCCAGGTGATCAGAACCGGAGTGACGGTCAGTACTGCGGTAATGATCAACATCTGCTTAGGGCGCAGGCGGGGCAGCGTCAGGCTGCATAAGGTGACGATGCCACAGCCGAGCAGCACCGCCCACCACAGCGGCGGTGTACTGATGGTGCTGTCATAGTACAGGGCGCTTAACAGGTTGGCGTTGAACTCGACGCCCGACATGGGTCCAACATCGCTACCAGTAGGGCTTGTTGGACTGGTCACCCAGTCACCAACGCCGGTGGCGGTTAAACCGACAATAACCACTTTGTTTTGCAAAGCGCGGTCCAGCAAGTTGGCTTGGGATGCCTCGTCAGCCAGCAACAGTTCTGCTGGGATCTGGGGATAAGTGCCTGGTGGGCCCGCAAACGGCAGCCGCACATAATCACATTTACGTATTGTCAGCAGGGTTTCCGGTGCGCTGGCGCAGGTCGCCGGCGCGGCGGGCAGGCCGCGTAGCTGGCGGGCAATCGCCAGCATCAGATGGGGCCAGTGCGGCGTATGGATACCCTGGTAGAGAAAGGTGCCGCGTACTAGAGCATCGTCATCCAGTTCCACGTGCACGTGACCGAGCAGGTCCGTCACACCCAGCAGCTCGGGATAAGGCATGACTTCGATATGCTGGCGGTCGTAACCGAGCCGCTCGATCATAACCGGCAGAGCCAGAATCGGCAGCTGCTGAGCCGCAGCAACTAACTCAGCATCCGTGCTGCTATTGCCTGTGTAGATGACATCCGCGGCAACCAGACTGGGCTTGTGCGACTGCACGCGTCGCAGCAGTTTTGCCTGTAGATCCCGAGGCCAGGGCCATGGCCCGTAGGTATGCAGACTGCTGTCATCGATGCTGACGATGACCACATCGGGGTGCCTGGGGGCCTGATATTGGCCCACATAAAAATCGTACAGAATGCGGTCGAGCGGGGCAGCCCACTCCTCGCGAATACTGAAGAAGGTCAAAAGCAGCGCAGTGATCAACAGCAGGGTTGATTCAAAAATAAAGCGCCGCTGCGGGGCGTTCATAAGCACGGAGCCTGGCTGAGCAAAGCAGCCTTTACCCTACAGGGTGAGCAGGGGGATAACCAGTAACAACAGCCACCAGGGACGTCGCTGGATGAATAGAGTTTCAGTCAACGGGGTACTGGCAATATCTGCCTGCAGGGCACGCAGCTCAATGCGGTGGCTGCCGAACGCCAGATCACTCAGATTATGAGTATGACCGGTCACCACAATTTCTTGTGCTGCGGCCTGGTTGCCAGGTGGCACAACGCGCAACGCGTATTTGGTGACGCCAGCAGTCTCAGGCCAGGTCAGCGTGGCGTTGCGTCCGTTGCGCAGAATACTTAGCTCCGTGGGCGCCAAGGGCCTCAGAGTAAACGTTTGCGCCGCCGACGGTGCCGAGTCTTTGGCCTGGACCTGCCAAGTGTATTGACCTGGCGGTAGCGTTAGCTGCGCATTAGGCGCCTGGGTATCGATCTGATGCTGTTGCTGGCCTTGCGCGTCAGCGATGGTCAGGCTGAACTCAGCTGGGTTGCGAGGATATTGCCAGGTGAACTCTATGGGCCCCGTGACCTTGTTTGTGACCTGCTGCAGGACCGGCGCAAGCGCTTGGACCTGCAGCTCACGTTGATTGTCGAAACCTTCGATGCCGGCTGCAGAGACAGCGCGGACGGTCAGGTTATATGTGCCCTGGGGCACATCAACGTTCAGTTCCGTGTTGAGGCTATCAAACTGTTTAAAGATGATGTTGGGTTTGTTCGAGTCGATCCACGTCACCACATAGTGATGCGCGCCAGTAACTGGCTGCCAGCTGATCACAGCTTCAGGGTGAGTCACCAGGTTCTGACTGGCTCCGTCTCCAATCCCTGCTCCAATCCCCCCTCCAATCCCCCCTCCAATCCAGAGAGGGGCTGCTAGCAGACTTTCTTTGATCACGCCGTTCTGGCTGGCGACAATGCCAAAGCCCTGTGGCAACGCAGTGGTGTCTGTCTGCTGCGTGAATGCTACTTCGCCTTCGAGGGTTTCCGTGTTTGTACTGGGTAATGCGCCGGAAACATCATGCCCCACACGAAACTCCGTGCCGCGCACCGCAGCCACGCCTTCCGGAGTCTGGATGCGAAAGCGGTTGCCACGGTTCTGCGGCTGTACGTTAGCCTTACCGTTGCCATAGGCAAAGCGCAGATGGGTGTCCACCATGCCTGCCGGTCCAAACTCTGTGAGCTTGTTGAACAGTATGTGGCTGGCAGGGGCAATGGCCAGCGTGGAGCCGTCGGCGAAGCGGATCAGCGCCGAGCCTTCGGAGGTGATGATGCGGTCCCCCATGTTGATCTTATCCCCGGCTCTGGCGCGTTGCCGCGAGTTGTTCATGAGGCCGCTGCTGGCCCGTTGGATCACCACGTTGTCGGTCGTTTCAGCGACAATTGCTGAGCTGGGCGCAAATGCCAGCCATTTGATGGGAATGTTGATCCGCTGGCCGGGTTTGATCAGCTTCGGTTCAGCGACGTTGTTGTATTGTGCAATCGCTTCAGCGCGATTTCCGCTGCCGGTAAACTGACGCGCGATACTCCAGATATCATCTCCTGGTCGCAGCGTATAGCTCCAATCCTCGGCCCAGCTGCTTGGCATGGACAGAATAGCTGCCAGGCAGACGATCAGCCTGTTCATTACACTTCTTCCAGGCGGTAACCGTGCTGATAAATGGTTTTGATGCGGAAACCTCGCTCGGGCGTAATGGCGAGACTTTTGCGTATACGGCTGACATGCACATCAACGGTTCTGGTGTTCAGACCGGATACACCCCAGACATCGCGCAACAGTTGTTCTCTGGAGAGCAGCCGGCCGCTGTGGCGAAACATATACCAGGCCAGCTCAAAGTCCTTTGAGGTGAGTTCGCACGCTTGCCCGTCCAGCATGACAGTCTGTGTTTGTGGTTTAAACGTGTAAGGACCGATCGCAAAATCGAGTTCTTCGTTTGCCAGACGGCGCCCCAGCGCATTGACGCGAGCCAGAAACTCACCTTCGGAAATCTGTTTCACCATGTAATCATCAGCGCCGCTGGCCAGCGCATTGACGATATCGGCTTCAGCCTCGCGTTGGGTTACGAACAGCGTTGGCACGTGCCAGTTAACCTTGCTGCGGACATGGCTGAGCACCTCTATGCCGGTGGTGTCCGGCAACTCCCAGTCCAGAATCAGCAGATCGAAGCCGCCCTGCTCTATCGCATCGATAAGCTTGTTACCGCGGTCATAATGGGTAACCTGGTGGTTGGCATCTGTCAGCCAACCGCTCAACATGGCAGCCTGCGCCGGGTCGTCTTCCAGTAACCAGATGTTCATGAGCGACAGACTAACCTATTTAGTGCTTGTCCAGAAAGCCGCTTCCCGGACATCTTGGGATTCTCTTTCCAGGACTCTTTCCAGGTCTCTGTCCGATTCATGGCACCGCAACCTTAAACTGGCCCACCCATGGTGCCAGCAATGACACCATGGAGCGGGCCACGGCAGGGGCGGTAGAGGATTGTGTGGCGACCTGTTGAGCATCGATCAGCTGCATGAACTCGCGGCTGCTCAGAGCGCTCAGCACGTAACAGAGGTTGCTGCCTGGACGGCCACCCAATTGCTGAGAAATCTGTTGCGCAGCGGCCTGCAGCGCGTCCGCGCTTAAACCAAGATTCTTCAGATCTGCGTATAGCAGGGGATGTCGCCGGATTAGTGTCATCACATCCATAATAGTGAGTTACGGTAGCGAAATATGGTAAAAAAAGAGATGCGCTGGGGAGAATTTTGCGTCTGTTTTACATTCGCGGGAGGGCATTATGACTGACGCGGTGGCGGTGGTTGGAGCAGGGATCGGCGGTTTAACAACAGCCTTGAGCCTGCACAGGCAGGGCATTGAGGTTGACGTTTACGAAAGCGTCAGTGAACTGCAGCCCCTTGGGGTGGGTATTAATCTGTTACCGCACGCGATGGCGGTGCTTGAAGATCTCGATTTGTTGCCGCAGCTGCTGGAAACGGGGGTGGCGACGCAAAGCCTGACCTATTTCAACAAGTGGGGGCAGGAGATCTGGGCAGAACCGCGCGGGTTGGCGGCAGGTTATTCCGTGCCCCAGATATCTATCCATCGGGGTGAGCTGCAGATGCTTCTGCTCGATGCCGTCAGACAGAGGCTTGGGGAGCAGCACCTTAAGCTGGGTTGCCGTGTCCTGAACGCCGCCAACGTGACCGATGCGCATGGACATACTCGGGTTGCATTTCACTATGAAGGTGATGGGGGAGATATCACCACAATGCAGGCAGCAGGACTCATTGCCGCAGACGGCATTCATTCCCGCTTGCGTGCGCAGTTTTACCCGGATGAAGGCATGCCGCTCTGGAACGGCGCCATATTGTGGCGCGGACTGGTGGAGACAGAGGCCTGGCTGGGCGGTAGAGGGATGTTCATGGCCGGGCATCAGGCACAGAAGTTTGTGGCTTATCCGGTGGATCAGGCAGCTTACCGGCGGGGCCGGGCGCTGACTAACTGGATTGCTGAGCTGCGGTTTGACCGGACGGATCTGGCTGAACGCGAAGATTGGAACCGCCCGGGAAATTTTGCCGACTTTGCCGATCAGTTTGCGTCCTGGCGGTTCCCATGGCTGGATATTGCTGGGCTAATCACCGCAGCCCCGCAGTGTTACGAGTTTCCTATGGTTGATCGCGAACCGGTCAGCCGCTGGAGTTTCGGGCACATTACTTTGCTGGGGGATGCTGCTCATCCGATGTACCCAATCGGCTCGAACGGCGCTTCTCAGGCTATTCTGGATGCGCGCTGTATCAGCCAGTGTCTGCGGGCGACGACGGACATCGCTGAGGCTTTCGAACGCTATCAAGCGCAGCGCTTGCCTGCCACTGCCGCCATTGTGCGGGCGAACCGGGGTAATGGTCCCGAACAGGTGATGCAACTGGCTGAAGAGCGTGCCCCGGAAGGTTTTGCGGATATTGAGCAGGTCATTCCGTTGCGCGAACGGCAGGAAATTGCCGCGCGTTACAAACAGGTGGCGGGCTTTACACCGGGGCAGGAGCAGCAATGACGCAGCGTATCTGGCATGTAGAGCCTGATCTGCAGGCATTGAATGAACTGCACGAGAACACGGCCGTGGCGCGATTGGGTATCCGCATGACGGCGGTAGGCGACAACTATCTGGCCGGACAGATGCCCGTGGATACGCGCACCATACAACCGTTTGGGTTGATGCACGGCGGGGCGGCCGCGCTGCTGCTGGAAACGCTGGCCAGTGCCGCAGCCAATCATTGCGTTGATCCGGCGACACAGATCTGTGTGGGCCTTGAGCTGAATTGTAATCACCTGCGGGGTGTGCGCAGTGGTCTGGTGAGTGGCCGCGCCACTGCGCTGCATATCGGCAGGACGTCCATGGTCTGGACGCTGCAGGCGCACGATGAGCAGCAGCGCCTGGTCACTGCGGGTCGGCTGACGTCTGCTGTGCTGGCGCAGGCACCCACTTGAGGGTGGTAAGCACAGGTGATCCGCGAGCGCTCGGCAAGGCAAATTGTGATAGCATCCGCCGGCTGCAAAACGGCTGCAGCGGGCGCATAAGAACCCCGCTAAGTCGGGGCAGGTTTTTCTTTGAACAGTTTTCTTTTAACAGATAGGGACTGCAGGGGGCACACATGAGCGATGATCTGGTAACTGTTGAGCTACGCGATGGGGTTGCGGATGTCCGTCTGAACCGGGTCGAGAAATACAATGCCCTCAGCCAGGATATGTTCAAGGCGATTATCGCTGCCGGTGAACAGCTGGCCGACAACAAAGCCGTTCGCGCCGTAGTGCTTTCCGGCAACGGGCGTGGGTTCTGCGCTGGGCTGGATATGGACAGTTTTGCCGGTATGGCGGAAGCCGGTGATGACAATGCGGACAAAGCCGGCGGTCTGCTGGCCAGAGGGGAAACTCCCGAGAATTTTGCTCAGCGTCCTGCTTATGTCTGGAAACGTCTACCGGTCCCAGTAATCGCCGCCCTCCATGGGGTCGCTTATGGTGGTGGTGCGCAGATTGCCCTGGGCGCGGACATTCGTATCGCCGCACCGGACATGAAAATGTCGGTTATGGAGATTAAATGGGGTTTGATCCCCGATATGAGCCTGACCCAGACCCTGCGTGATCTGGTGCCCCTGGACGTGGCTAAAGAACTCACGTTTACCGGCCGCATTCTTAACGGTGAAGAAGCTCAGGCGCTGGGGCTTGTCACCCGGGTATCCACAACCCCGTTGGAGGATGCGCTGGCTCTGGCCCAGGAGATTGCGCAAAAATCTCCGGATGCTATTCGTGCCGGTAAGCAGTTACTGGAGACCGCCTGGCATGCTGATGAACGTACTGGGCTTGAACTTGAGGCCGCGCTGCAAACAGCGCTGATAGGCGCACCTAACCAGGTCGAGGCGATTACAGCCAATTTCGAAAAACGTCCGCCTGAATTTGCGAACCCCGAGTAGTTGCCATGAGCTGGGAAGCAGAAGTCAAAGAGCTTGAGCGGCGTCGTTTTCTTGCCCAACAGCAGGGCGGCAAAGAGGGTATCGCCAAACAGCATGCCAGGGGCCGGCTGACCATTCGCGAACGCATTGCTGAGGTTCTCGACAGCGGGAGCTTCCGCGAACATGGCCGGGCCACCGCCAGCCCGGTGTACGACGACAATGGTCAGGTACAGGAATACGTTCCGGCTAACTATGTCGTCGGGTTCGGTAAGATTGCCGAGCGACGCGTTGTTGTGGGGGGCGAAGACTTTACGCTGAAGGGTGGCTCACCCAATGCAGCTGGTTTACGTAAGAGTGTGTACGCAGAACATCTGGCGGTGCAATACAAAGTGCCGTTGGTGCGCATGCTCGAAGGCGGCGGCGGTAGTGTGGCGGGGGGCGCCAAAAAAGGTGGCACCGTCGGCGAGCCGGTATTTACCGAACCGCGCTTTAAAATTATTGCAGACGCGTTGTCAGCGGTACCTGTGGCCTCTGGCGCCATGGGCGCGGTGGCTGGCTTTCCCGCGGGTCGTCTGGTGGCTTCCCATTTTGCGGTCATGACACGTCATACCGCACAGATCCTGATTGGGGGCCCGGCGCTGGTTGAACGTGCCCTGGGTGTGAAGATGACCAAAGACGAGCTGGGTGGTGCACAGGTGCATGCGCTCAGCGGCATTGTTGACAACCTGGCGGACGATGAACACGACGCCTTTCGCCAGATTCGTCGTTTTCTCAGCTATTTGCCTGGCAGTGTCTGGGAGCGCACGCCGCGCTACCCCAACAGCGATCCGGTGGATCGCATGGAACAGGAGTTGCTGACGGCAGTACCCCGCGAAAGCAATGCGCCTTTTGACATGCGGCAGATTGTTAACATGGTGGTCGACGCTGACAGTTTTTTTGAGATTGGCGCCGCTTTTGGGCCCAGCCAGATCTGTGGTTTTGCCCTGTTGGACGGACAGCCTGTTGGCGTGTTGGCGAATGATTGTCGGCACTATGCCGGAGCCATGACGGCAGAAGCGGCGCAGAAGTACCGGCGTTTTGTTGAAATGTGCGATACCTTCCATGTACCGGTGGTTAATTTTGTTGACCAACCCGGCTTCATGATTGGTCCGGAATCAGAGCGGGCCGGTACCATTCGTTATGGAATGGCGGCAGTAGCTGCAGCGGCCCAGTCGACCATCCCCTGGGCGGTCATTCAAGTGCATAAAGGGTTTGGTGTCGCCACTGCGGCACACTATGCGCCCGGTAACTATGTGCTGGCCTGGCCTTCGGTGGAGTCCGGCGCTTTGCCATTGGAAGGGGGTGTGGCGGTCGCTTATCACCGCGAGATTGCGGCTGCAGAAAACCCTGAGGAAAAACGCCATCAACTGGAAGAGCGTCTACGTGAAAACCGGTCGCCTTTTCCGCGCGCTGAATCGTTTGCTGTACACGAGCTGATAGACCCGCGCGAAACCCGTCCCATGTTATGTGAGTGGATCGACTGGATTCAACCGCAGCTGGATAACCTACTGGGCCCCGTACATTTTGGTATGCGCCCCTGAGTGGTTGGTAACAGCCACCTAACTATTGAAGCAGGAGAACAATTATGAGCATTTCATTTGACGGCCAGGTCGCCATTGTCACAGGCGCGGGCGGAGGCCTGGGGCGCTGCCACGCCCTCGAATTGGCGAGCCGGGGTGCCAAGGTCGTGATCAACGACCTGGGTGGTGCGATGGATGGCACAGGTGGCTCTTCTGAAGCGGCGGAAAGCGTTGTTGCTGAGATTAAAGCTGCGGGTGGTGAGGCAATCGCCAATGGCGGCTCCGTATCCGATCGCGCCGGCGCCAAGAGTATGGTTGATGACGCCATGAATGCCTGGGGCCGTGTTGATATCCTGATCAACAATGCGGGCATCCTGCGTGACAAGTCGTTTGCAAAAATGACCCTGGACGACTTTGCCATGGTTATGGACGTGCACCTGATGGGCGCCGTGAATTGCTCGCATGCGGTCTGGCCGATTATGCGTGAGCAGAACTATGGCCGTATTCTGATGACCACTTCACCAACCGGGTTATATGGCAATTTTGGCCAAACCAACTATGGGGCGGCGAAATTGGCCCAGGTTGGTTTCATGCATTCACTCAAGATTGAAGGCGCCAAGAATAACATTCACACCAACACGATTGCCCCGGTTGCCGCAACCCGCATGACTGAAGATCTGATCCCGGAAGCGGCGCAGGAAAAGCTGGGTCCGGAGCTGGTAACACCCGCGGCAATCTTCCTGGTCAGTGAAGGGGCGCCCAACGGCGTTATCCTGCAGGCCCAGGGCGGAAAATTCTCGATGGCTTGCATTGTTGAAAACGAAGGCGTGGAAATTGGCCTGGATGCCACGGCAGACGACATTGCCAGCAATTATGAGCAGATTGTTGATCTGAGCGGGGCTAAGCCGCGCAACATGTTGCAGCTGGGAGCGCTCTGAGTTGGTGCGACAGCTTCGTCACGGTGCTGCATAAGTGGGTGTTGTCGTCCTGACACTTGCCACTTCACTGTTCCTCGGTGGGATGTTGTGGTTCCTGCTGGGGAGCCGTTGGCGCTTCAGCACGGACGAGCAACAGAATGAACTGCTGAATTTTTTTGCCTATTTTTCAGGCACGCTGCCGGTGAGTTTTGTACTCATTTTTTTCGGTCTGGGCGGGTGAGCTCAGACCGCGGGCGTCCAGCGGCTCTCTCTCTTATGCATATGAGTGCATATGAGTGCGTATGAGTCCATATGAGTCCATAAGAACCCATATGAGTCCATAAAAGCCCATCTGAGTGCACATGAAGTGCACCTGAGTTGCCGGTGCACAATCAGGGCTTAGTTGTAGCCTAGAACAAAACCCACATCGGTGGCTTCACCACTCACTGACCAACCTGCATATTGCTCGGCAATCTCGGCATGCTGGGGTGCGCTCAGGTGGTTGTCCTGAGATGTGGTGGTTTGCTGGTTCTCTTCAGCTGCTTTATAAGAGTCAGCTGCTTTCTGAGAGTCATCCATTTTTTTCGTCCTTCGAAAATGATCCGGTACTTCTAAGCGAAGTGTTATGGCCCTGGAGGCCTGCCGAATTGGATGTGGAAGGCCTCTCTTAGACCTTCTTTATGCTAAATAAAAAGGTCTACTTTATGCTCAGTTTCACGACTGCACGCAGCACCAGCATTACCGCAGCACACACGTCCGACACGCGCAGCGTGGCGATCTTGTGTATTCCGGGTTGGTAGTTGTTACGTGTCGGTTGCATACTGCTCACTAAACTAGACGCTTGCCTCTATTCACCTCGCTCGCCAGTCCTGTTGTCCGCTGCCTGACGCAAAACACGTGACAGAAAGTAGACGGAAACTAACGAGTTCTCACGAAGCATAGTATTTAGGGTGGCGGATAATATTGACGTAGTCGAAAAAAGCAAGAAAAACTTCGGAAATTTGGGAAAAAATGCAATTAAACATCAGCATAGAGTCGATAAAAGGATTTCTGGACCCGAAAGAAGGCGACCGGCTATATCACTTGGCGCGGCAGTGCGCGCCGCTGGGACCGTGCCTGGAAGTGGGCAGCTACTGTGGTAAGTCGACCATGTATCTGGGTGCGGGGGTGAAAGAGGCTGGTGGGCTGCTGTATGCGTTGGATCATCACTGCGGCTCCGAGGAGCATCAGCCGGGTGAGGAATATCATGACCCGGAGCTTTACGATAGCGTGCTGCAACGTATGGACTCGCTGCCCCAGTTTCGCCGCAACGTGGCTCGGGCAGGGTTGGACGAGGTGGTGATCCCCATTGTCGCCAGCAGCGCGTCGGCTGGGCGTTATTGGCGCACTCCGTTGTCGATGGTATTCATCGATGGTGGACACAGCCTGGAAGCGGCCTTAACCGACTACCGACAGTGGAGCCCGCATATCGTCTCGGGCGGCATTCTGGCCATCCACGATATCTTTCCGAATCCGGCGGATGGTGGGCAGGCGCCGTTTGAGATTTACCAGATGGCGCAAGCCTCCGGTTTATTTGAAACCCTGGCCATGACGCGCACCCTGGGTGTGCTGCAGCGATATTAGCCGGATACCTGTTAGGTGCGTCCTGTGGCAGATCTCTTGTTACGGATTACAGACACAACTGGTCGCCCGGCATGTGTTGATTGAATAGCGTCGCTGCGGGCGTCAGCCTGAACAGTGCATCTGCTGCCATTAATACAGCGGCGGCGGTCCAGGCGGGGCGCTCGTCGGGCCAATGCAGGTCGTCCGGAAACACATAACCTGTCCACCAGCTGCCGTCCTCAACCTGGAAACGCTGCAGACTGGAGTAAATTTCTTCAGCCCGCTCACGTTCTCCGGCACTCAGACAGGCCATGGTCAGTTCGCAGGATTCCGCCACGGTCACCCAGGGCTCTTCTACGACACAACGACAACCCAGCCCCGGTTCGACAAATTCGTGCCAGCGGTCGTGCAGGCGCTGGTGGGCCGCCTGGCCTTCAATCACACCAGTCAGAACCGGGTAGAACCAGTCCATCGAGTAACGCGCCTTACTCTCCCAGGTGCGGTCAAACAGATGTGGCTTGTTTCGAATAGCGTGGCCCAATCTGGTACGAGCGCGCAGCCACACGCCGGTGTCCTCGCGGAGCACCGCAGCCAGTTGTGCCGCACATTCCAGTGATTTGTAGATAGAACTGCAGCCGGTGAGCAGGGCATCCCTGCTGATGCCCTTAACACTGTCAACTGCCCAGTAGATTTCACCTTCTTCCGTTTGCAGTGCCAGCACCCATTGCAGCGCTTTTCTGATCATGGGCCAGTAGTTGCGCACGGCGTCTGTGTCGCCGGTGCACAAATAGTAATGCCACAGCCCGGTTGCCGGGTACGCGACAAAGTTAGTTTCAGCGCGGGACGCGTCTACAACGGCTGCTTCGGTATAGGCTGCGTACCAGGCACCGTCTTCGCGTTGATTATGCTGCAGCCAGTCAAACCCATGACGGGCGTGTTCGGGATAGCCACCGATGCACAGGCCCATAATCGCTTCCACATGATCCCAGGGATCAATGATCCCTCCGCGAAACCAGGGTATGGCGCCGCTGGGCAACTGCAGAGACGCAATATAGTCTGCTGTATTTGCCAGGCTGGAGTCGGCGAGTTTTACCATTACAGTTCGTTCACGAAATACATTACAACACTCTTACCCATGACGGGGTTCAGCAATTTATCGAGCAATCGAGTCAGTACCGGCTTCTGCATCAGATCCCAGACCAGGAACCGGTGATAGAGCGCAACCAGCGGGTGATCCGGTCCGCTGTTCCAGAACAGGCAACGCAGCCACCAATAAGGTGTATGCAAACTGTGTGCCCAATGCCGTTCGTAGCGCCGCATGCGCAGTCCTCGCACTGCTCGATATAGCGCCCCGCTGGTAAAAATACGTACGTGCCCGCCTTCAACCTCGTGATAGGCGCGGCTCAGCTGCCAGCAGATCCACTCGGGCCAGTAGCGCGGCACACTGGTAGCAAAAATGCCCCCAGGTTTCAGAACGCGGCGAATCTCTGCAAGCACCGCGCGATAGTCCGGAATATGTTCCAGCACCTCTGCACAAATCACCTTATCGAAGCTGTTATCTTCAAAAGGCAGCGCAAACCCGCTGGCGTGGATAAAGGTGCAAGTGGCCTGCTGCGCGGGTTTGGCTGGAAATTCCTGCAAACGGTTTTGCGCTGTAGCCAGATCCGCAGCGCTGATGTCGATACCGACCACATGTACGTCGGCAAGCAGATAGGCGCTGATGGCGTGACGCCCTTCGCCGCAACCCAGGTCCAACACGCGCTCGCCCGGGCGTAGATTCAGATGCTCGAAGTGGATGGTTTCCAGGCTCATGGCGTCGTTTGCATCGCTTTGTTTTCGTGCAGCGCTGCGGTGGTGTCTACCGAGGGACGCGCGTATTGGCTCAGAACGCGCTGGTAATAGGCCTGCAGGTTGTTGGCGGCAACGTTAGCGCTGAACAATTCTTCAATGCGGCGTCGACCCGCTTGCGCCAGCGCCTGGCGCCGGGCCGGGTCGGCCAGTAACTGCAGGGTGGCTTCGCGCAGGGCAGCTGGATCAGCCTTGTTGACCACAACGCCGGCATCACCCACCACTTCAGGCAGGGCGCCGCCGTTGCTGCTGACCACAGGGACACCACAAGCCATGGCTTCTGCGGCAGGCAAACCAAATCCTTCGTATTCAGAGGGTACAATCGCTACCGTGGCGCGAGCATATAGATCGACAATGTCGCTTACGCTCACACCGTGGACAAATTGAATGTGATCCCCCAGGTTGTGTTGTTGAATCAGTGCTTGTGTGCTGCCGCCCTGCTTCGGTTTGCCGATGAACACAAGCTGCAGATCCGGATAGTGCTGGCGCATGGCAGCGAACGCAGGGATCAGATGCTGCGTGCCTTTCAGGGGTTGGTCAGCACTGGCCGTGGTAATCAGTAAGTTGGGCTTTCTGTCGATACCGGGGCGGGTAGTGAACTCCTTGTTGTCGATGCCGTTGTAGACCACCTCGATTCGGTCAGGATCGACTCCAAAAGACGCGCTGATGTCGCGTTTGGAATTATCGCTGACAGTCACGATATGGCGTAACTGTTTTGCCACGCGAGTCTGCATATGCAGAAACAGATGCCAGCGCCTGATCAACAATCGCAGGCTGAAGGTATCGGCGTTTGCCAGCGCAATATCGCGGTCAAAGGTAATCGGGTGGTGGATGGTAGTCACCAGGGGTAATCCCAGGTTTTGCAGCTGCAGGACGCCGGGACTCAGCGTTTGATTGTCGTGGACAAGATCGTACTCGGTTCGATGAGCTTTCAAGTACCGATACACCCGACGTCCATAGGTGTATGGCTCAGGAAATCCGCCGGAATTCATGGAAGCCCATTCAAACATATCGGTAAATGAGGTGAGCATGGCAGGTCTGAAGGCTCTCACCGGATGCGCTTCATCAAACAGATTGAGTCCAGGTAGCTTGATCAGCCGGATGCCAGGGTGCGGGTCCAATTCAGGATAAGGTTGCCCGGAGATAACGTCGACGCGATGCCCTAATCCGGCCAGGCCTCGGGCCACATTTTTGATGTATACGCCCTGTCCGCCACTGAATGGATTGCTGCGGTAGCCCAGCAGGGCAATACGCAGTTGAGAGGCTGAGTCGTCTTGTGAACCTCCACGGCGGGCAGCCTTTGACATCAAGCTGAAGCCCTTTTCTATGTTCGGGGGTCGCGGATTCTAAAGAGGAAAGGGGGCTGGCGCCAGCCTAAATTATCGCCTGCGATTGCCGCCTGCGGGTTGTCGTTGCCGGAATTCAGGTGACGTTGTCAACCACCAGCTCGGGAGCGCGTACCTTGGGATCCACATCATCATCTGCCTGGTTCATGTGCAGGTGATGATACAGATTGGCGATCCATTGGTGGCCTTCCCAGGTACGCTTCAGATAAGTGATGCCTGCGCCGATGAAGGGATGAACCTGGGCGTAAAAAAACTCCGGAAAGCCACTGCGCAAGGCACCCGCATGGTCAAATCCCAGCCTTTCTGCTTCGCCGGTTTCGACAAATTCGGCATACAGTCTCGAGAGCTTCTGCAGGTATTGTGGGTCACCCATCTGGCCAATCAGATCCGCGGCTCTGACCAGACCGGCCAGTGAATCCGTTTGCTGATAGGCGCCTTCGTGAGGGACAGGAAAGCGGGTCATTTCTATGCAGGCTGACACGCGCTCAATGTCGATAGCAGGGTCATTGGCGAAACGTTCGCGCACGTACATGATGCCGCGAGTGACGTGATAGGGGGTCATAAAGGCGTCTGTGCACCCTGAAGGCGGGGTAACACGGCTGCCCTGTTCATCCACCACACTCACCTGCTCAGTGTCTCGAGTCAGCAGCGTGCGCAGATAACCGATGTCGTGGAACAACATTGCCACCACACCCTGCAGCCAGTCATGGGCGGTCAGGTCACCGCGAGCGGTTTGTCGCCCTTTCAGAATCGTCTGCCCGACCTCGGTGACCAGGATGGTATGTTGCAGATCGTGGTAGGGACAATCGCAGTTCAACAGAGTCTGCAACGCTGTACGCGTGGCCTGCTCGAGGGAACGGCTTTGCTGCACATCCGGGGAGGGAAACAGCTGATGGAATTCCGCCAGAGAATGCTGCACAAAGGCTTCGATCACGATGTTATTCGGGTCAAACATAAGCGGCCAGTGTACGGGAAGCCTACTCAAGGCAGCGTGTACTGGTACACAGTTCGCCGAATGACGTGACAGCGAAATTCTAAATGAATACTATGCATCTATAGAGGCGAGAACTTGAGCTGTATTCATGTCACACATAGAACTACGACACCTTCGCACATTGGTTGCGCTCCGTGACACAGGCAGCCTGGTAGAGGCGGCAGATCGGGTATTTCTGACGCAGTCGGCCCTGTCTCACCAGATTAAAGAACTGGAATCGCGCATTGGCTGTGCGCTGTTTGTGCGCAAGACGCGCCCTGTGCGGTTTACCAGCGCCGGCAACCGGTTATTGCGGCTTGCGGATGAAACGCTCCCACGGGTGCACAGTGCTGAACTGGACTTGCAACGTCTTGCCGGTGGTGAGTCCGGGCGTATTTTCATGGCCATTGAATGCCATAGCTGTTTCGAATGGCTGTTACCGGCCATCAACCAATACCGCGATCAATGGCCGGATGTTGAGCTGGATATCGCCAGTGGCTTCCACTTTGCGCCTTTGCCTGCACTGGGCCGAGGTGATCTGGATCTGGTGATCACGGCAGATCCTGTGGAAGAACTGGGCGTACATTACTTTCCGCTGTTCAGCTACGAAGCGCAGCTAGCCATTGCCAAGGCCCATGTGCTGGTAGACAAAGAGTGGGTTGACCCGCGCGACCTGGCTGATGAGGTGCTGATTAGTTATCCCGTGGACCGCTCCAAACTGGATGTGTTCACTAGCTTTCTCGAACCTGCGGCGGTAGAACCGAAAAGGGTACGACACGCTGAACTGACCACCATGATTGTTCAGCTGGTGGCGAGTAACCGCGGGGTTGCTTGTTTACCCAACTGGGCGTTGCACGAATATCTGCAAAAAGACTACCTTGCCGTGCGCTCGTTGGGGGAAGAAGGCGTCTGGCCCACACTCTACGCGGCGGTGCGCAAAGATCAGGCGGATGCGGCGTTTATCAAAGGATTTGTAGAAATTGCCAAGACCTCTTGTTTTGCCACTCTGCACGGCATTGTCACCGCGGAGTTGGGCTGACGTTAGGGCACCAGCACGGTCTGCTGCCATTGGTCGTCGTTCCAGATGAAACGTTCCCGCAGGTGCACCCCATCAGGCTGGTTGAGATCCAGCCGTTCTAGTTCCGCGATATTCAGCAGCACACCGCGCGCGTTGTTCGGTGCCTTGAGAGGAGCGGGCACCTCTACTTTCAGCAAATTAGCCAGCAGCGCCTCGCGGCTGTTGATCACGCTGCTCTGGGGTTGTACCTGCTGATAGAACCAGTCCATGCGCTGGGGTGCGGGCGGACGCTGCAGCCAGCTGGCGTGCACCGTTTCTGCCGCCAGAGGTTCAGCGGTGACTTGCAGGCGGTATTGGATCTGCACGCTGGGCCAATAAGTCATCACGGCGAACCCGGCTTGCAGCGAGGGCCACTTTGGGCTGGTGGCGTTAATGAAGAGCGCCAGTCGGTCGTCTACATCGCGTAAGACCAGCGTGCGTAACTGAGGCTGGCCCTCAGCATCTGTGTTGGCAACCGTACACAGGTGCGCCATCGGGTCTTCTGCTGCGCGAGCCCGTGCACGATCGTCAGCAAACAGGTCCAGAGGGTGGCGCATGGCTTACAGCCCTTCAGTTACTGGTGCTGGCGGATAAGTCAGCTTGCACAATCTGCACCCAACGAGATGCGTTGATAAAGCCGCTGGCCCATTCGGCGTAGTCTGCGTCAATCACCGCGGTCACCTGCTCTGCAGTATCACCGTCGGCCAGCCTGTCACGGATCAGCGCAACGGACTGTTCGACAGTGTTGATGGTGTTGGTCAGATCCGCCTTGGTCGCCAGCGGTCCGTGCCCCGGAATGATTTTGATGTCGTCAGGAATGGCGGAGAGAATATTGTTGACGTTGGTGATGAAGCCGTCAATTGAACCGCCGCTGGCAAGATCAACAAAAGGGAAGCGGTGGTTAAAAAAGAGGTCTCCCATGTGGATAACGTTGGCCTGCTTAAACCACACCACAGTATCACCGTCCGTATGTCCCGTTGGAAGATGTAACAACGTGATTTCTTCGTCGTTGAAGTGCACGTTGAGGTTTTCGTCAAACGTCACCAGCGGTAGGCCGCTGCGGGGGTAATCTTCTTCACCGAGCAAGCGCACCCGCACGTTGTTGTGCGATATGATGGTGCCGGTTTTGCCCATTTCTGGATTGGAACCCGTGTGATCTCCGTGCCAGTGGGTGTTGAGAATGAGTCGGGGCCGGTCCCCGCCCAGTTCCTGCAGGCCCGCAATGATTTTGTCGGCGAGGGGCGCAAACTGATCATCAATAATCAGCGTACCATCAGCGCCTACGGAGACGCCGATATTCCCGCCGGCGCCTTCCAGCATATGCACGCTGCCGCTGACGGGCTGTGCTTTCATCTCAACGTTGGCGAAGGGATCAGCGGATTCGGCCTGAAGCCCGGCGGGCAAACTGATCGTGGCTGTTAAGGCGAGTAATGAAAACAGATATTTCATAGTAGTTCCTGCGCTGGGTGGCCCGCTAAAAGTTGATGTGCGTTCCGGTTTTTGTATGGTCTGACCATTGTGGCGGCGCGGCCAGCTGATGACGCTTGATAATCCGGTAGAGAAAGCCATGACCGCTTGCGGTCAGACTATCTCGAATCATGTTTTCCGAGTCCACACTTTCTGCCCGGCGCAGTAAGCGTTCAAACGTAAAAACAAAGTTATTGGCGTGACGCGCGCGTATCTCCGTGCCGTAAAACAGATCGTACTGTGCCTGGGGGTCCTGTTCCTGGAGGTGCGTTTCCAGCAGACGGCGGGAAAAAGCCTCCAGATCATTGCCAGCGCCCTGGGCTGAAAACAGCGCGCTGATCTGGACCTGATCGACTGCGCCATTGCCTGATGCCCCCTGGGAAGAGATGAACAGGAGTCCGGCAATGGAGCCCAGCTGTGCGCTGACTGACTTGGCGATCTGCAGAAACGCTTCCTGTCGCGCATGCATTTCACTGGCAGCCAGGTTCTCTGACTGAATCACCGCCTGCTCAGCGCTGCGGCGAATTTCAATGGCCTGGCTCTGCAATGCGTCGGTGTTCTGCTGTAGTTCTTTTTGCTGCAGAAAGTAGCCGATCACCAGCCACAGAAAAGCCAGTGGTGCGAATGCACCTTCAAGGAAATTACCCAGTTCTTCTGCGGGTAGGGTAGTGAACTTGCTCCAACCGATGACAGCGCTGATGTAGGTGACACCAAGCAAAATCCAGCAGGCGGTTATGGACAGGCCCAGCCAGATTCTCCAATTCATAGACGGCTGGTCCGGCTAGTCTGCATCACCGGCCGGTGGTTCGGCATTACGGCGTAACTCGGCGATATCACGCTGGATTTCGCTCAGCCGGAACAGTACATCGGGCATCTGGTCGCTGATTCTCCACAACAGATAGGCGATGGCCAACAGAACCACAAAACTGAAAAACCCCATGTTGACTCCTCTTAGTATTTAATAATTTGCAGTACTGGATACGTCGGTGTGTATCCAGGCAATAACATTGCCTGGCGCGCATGTTAGCAAGGCTCGCGCCGAACAACTATCCGTGTCTGGACTGATCAGTCCAGTGAGCCGGTGATAGATTTACGCTGGCTGATTTCTATCCAGTTGCCGTCTGCATCCAGTACAAAAGAAATGTAGGCAACGTCCCCGAGGCGAACCGGGGCCATGCCTTCGCGGCCGCCACGGTTGAGTATTGCCGCATGTGTACTGACCACGTCATATACCTGCACTGTCATATACCGATAACCCCGGGCCGCACGCACTTTTGCCGCGCTATCGTGGTCACCCGTTGCGCCAGGACCACTGTTCGGGAGTATCTGCAGGCGCGAAGCCCCCACGGCAAAAGTATCCGGCGCAAGGCTCGAAAGTCCCAGCGTGTCACCATAAAACTGCTGTTGCGCAGTTGCGTTGGGACTATGCAGTTGCAGGCTCAGATTGACACCCGGATTGCTGTCAGGTGGCGACAGAATCAGTTCGTTGCCATCTGGATCCAGCAGTTCCAGTGGCTCACTGACATGATCTGAGTAGATGGTGAGGCTGGCCAGTCCGCTGGGGGCAACCGGCAGCGGCTCGCGTGTATGATTAATTTTGAGCACACTGTCGCCCACCGCATGACGGTGTTGCCGGACGCCACCACCGACGGGTAGCATCTCGCTGAACGGCAGCTGAGCTTGTTCCTGCCAGAATGCCAGCATGTTGTCCAACTGATTGGTGTACAAACCGACGTCAAGGGCTGGTTTAGCCAGTGCGTCTCGAATATGTTCAGGCATGCTTTGGTCGTGTTCGGCTCATTGATAGTGCAAGGTTAAAAGTTTCCGTTACCAATGTCTCTCCCGGCTGATTTTCAACATGCACAAATTTTCCTGGCGCGCCTGGAGCAGGTCTATTCTGCGTCTGGCGCGCAAGAGATTGTGCAGGCACTGGCTGAAGATTGCTGGCACGCTTTCTGGATAAATCCGCTGATAGACACGTGCCCTGCCGATTTTGCCCCGCCGGGACAGCCGGTACCGGATATGCCGGGCATGTGGCAGGTGGGGGTTGCGGAGCAGCTCACGCATACAACTGCCGCCAGTGCGGGCTGGATCTATATTCAGAATGTCTCCAGCTACTTTGCCGCCCGCCAGCTTGGTGTGCAGCCTGGGCAGGAGGTGCTGGATCTGGCTGCTGCACCGGGGGGCAAAACCATTGTGCTGGCGGCGGCGATGCAAAATCGTGGCCGGCTGGCTGCAGTCGAGCCGGTGAAAGCCCGATTTCACCGCTTGCGTGCCAATCTGCAACGTTGTGGTGTGACCAACGTTGCCCTGTATCAGCGTGACGGTCGCGGCGTGGGGCGGGCCGTACCGCAGCGTTTTGATCGGGTGTTATTGGATGCACCCTGCAGTTCTGAATCGCATATGCGCTGGGACACGCCCGCTTCGTATCAGCACTGGTCGCTGCGCAAGGTGAAAGAGTGTCAGCGCAAACAGAAAGGTCTGTTGCGCAGTGCTTATGCAGCGTTGAAGCCAGGTGGTGAAATGATCTACTGCACCTGCAGCTTCAGCCCGGAAGAGAATGAGCTGGTGGTTGACTACCTGCTCAAACGCAGTGACGCCCAGATTATCCCCCTGCAACCTCCCGGCCCCGAACCGGTCTACGCGGTGCCGGGGTTGCAGAGTTGGGGGGGTAAGACGCTGTCACCGACGCTGGGTCACACGCTGCGGATATTGCCTCACGGCGCCTGGGATGGATTTTATGTCGCCAGACTGCGGCGCCCCGCTTAATCCCGCTGAGCCAGACCCTTGGGTGTATCCAGACTGATCAGCTCAGCCCCGCCGAAAGCGATGTCCGACCAGTGGCCGGGCACGCTCAGCAAGACGGTGCCAAAGGTCACCAGGTTGTCGGTCACGGTGTCCCCAATCAGCAGATTCGCACAATAGGTAATGCCCGGATTATGCGCCACCAGGGCAACGCTGTGTACGTCTGCCGGGGTTTGCGCCAGGCATGTGAGCAGACTCTCCGGGCTGCCCAGATACAGCGTCGGTTCGATCGCCAGTTCTGCGCCAAAAGCCGTGCGGACAAACTCTGCGGTTTGCCGAGCGCGCAGTGCAGAACTGCTCCATACCCAGGTCGCTGGATGTGCCTGCTGACTGAACCATTGTTGCATAGCAACGCCATCACGCTCACCCCGTGGATTCAGCGGGCGTTCGTGGTCGCGGTTCCCGTCTGCCGACTTGGCGTGCCGGATCAGGCGCACATAACGCGGGGTCGGCGGGTCGGTTAATCCCACAGGTCAAAAAATTCCTGCATCGCCTGCATCTGACCCCCGCTGACGGCAGACGGGACAATAATTGGCGTTTTGATGCCAGCGTCAAACCAGGCTTCAATGCCTTCCCGCACCTCGCTTGCGCTGCCAAACAGCGTGGTGTCTGCCAGCCAGCGGTCAGACAAGCACTCCGGTACTCGATCCAGATCTTTGGCCGCCAGGGCTTCTTCCACCCCATTCATCTCTTCTTCGTAACCGGCTTCTT
>JBCCUW010000015.1:0-21658 GCA_039196385.1 Pseudomonadota bacterium | reverse complement strand
CGCTGGCACACATACAGATCAAGCTCCTGGCGCAGGGCCACATTCAGCGAGCGGATACCACCACCAACAGGCGTGGTCATCGGACCCTTGATGCCAACGATGAACTCTTTCATCGCGGTTAGCGTTTCTTCAGGCAGCCACTCATCTTCGCCGTAAACTTCCAGGCTCTTTTCCCCGGAGTAGATTTCCATCCACGCGATTTTGCGCTCGCCGCCGTAAGCTTTTTCCACCGCCGCATCAACCACATCGATCATGACCGGTGTGATATCCACCCCGATGCCGTCACCTTCGATAAAAGGAATGATGGGGTTATTCGGAATATTCAGTGAATTATCGTCATTTACGGTGATCTTTTCACCGTCTGCAGGCACTGTAATGTGCTGGTAAGCCATAGAGGTCTCCCTGTAGTCCTGGGCGGGGCTGTAAAAAGCGCGGGATTATAGCACCGGCGCAACCAAATGTGCGTCTGTTCGCCGGATAACCTTGACGATTCCCGCTATTTTTGTTGCCAGGTATCGGCCCGCTGGCGATCCTGGTCTGTTGATTCCACCCAATGCGCACTGCCGTCAGCAACCTCACGCTTCCAGAAGACGGCATCTGTTTTTAAGTAATCCATGACAAACTCCGCCGCCGCGAATGCCGCATCCCGATGTGCCGAAGCCACCGCCACCAGCACTATTTGCTCCGCCGGGCGCATCGTACCCACGCGGTGAATTACGTGGCAGTCCAGCACCGGCCAACGGGCTTCTGCCTGCTCGAGGATGCGCGCGATACTGGCTTCCGTCATGCCCGGGTAATGCTCCAGCGTCAGCGTATCCACCACCTCTCCTGAACCGGCCTGAGCATTGCGCTCACGGACCAGCCCGACAAAGGTCACCACAGCGCCAACGGCAGCACCCAGCTTCTTGCGCATTGCCTGGTACACCGCGTCCTGAGAAAAGTCTGCGGTCTGGATCACCACCCGGGAATCGCCACTGTCAGCCTGCGCGGTCACTTCAACCTCCCGTGACCGGCGGCAGAAACGCCACTTCATCACCGTCGGCAAGCACCAGGTCGTCGTCTTCAATCAGCGCCTGGTTCACAGCGACCCGGACGTTGGGCGCCAACAGTTCGCTCAGCACCGGCGCAGGTAACTGCGTTTTGAGATGCGTCTTTAACTGGCACAGACTGCTGGCACTGATCTGCATTTCAGGCACGCCAACGACTTCTCGCAGCGAGGCGAAAAATTTTACCGTTACCCCAACGTCACTCACGCGTTTCTTCCTGCACTAAGTCTTGCCGCAAGAAGTCGCCACTTTTGCCGCCGCGTTTTTCAAGCAGACAAAGGCCATCCACAACCATGGCCTTGTCGATCGCCTTACACATGTCATAAATTGTCAGACTGGCAACGCTCGCCGCCGTTAGGGCTTCCATCTCAACACCGGTCTGACCTGTCACGCGGCACTCAGCAATCACCCGCAACTGGTGTGAGGTTATTTTCTTAAACTCTATCTGCACCTTGGTCAGCGGCAACGGATGGCACAGCGGTATGAGATCTGCGCAGCGTTTGGCTGCCTGGATACCAGCCACCCGAGCGACCGCGAGGACTTCCCCTTTAGCCAACTGATTGTCTTCAATAGCCTGCATCGTCGCAGGCTGCATGCTGACCACCGCCTGGGCGCGGGCAACCCGTGCGGTACTTGCTTTCGCCGCAACATCCACCATGTTGGCTTCACCTGCGGTATTGATATGACTGAGTTGCGCCGGCGCGTCCGGCGTCGAATTCGACATGCCTACTCCATACTCAAGGCAATGCTGTAACCCCACATTATGCCTGAAAACTCGACAGCTTAGAGTGTTAGAATAGCGCGCTTTCCGACCAGTCAACACCTTATGCCGCCCACGACCACAACATCAGCAATTGCTTCTATGCCTGAGGGGCCAGAAGGGCCAGAGGGGCCAGAGGGACCAGAGGGGCAAGCGGGCGCGCGCGTGATCGTGGGGATGTCCGGCGGGGTTGATTCATCGGTAGCCGCACATCTGCTGCAACAGCAGGGTTACCAGGTTGAAGGCCTGTTCATGAAAAACTGGGAAGAAGACGACGGCACAGAATACTGCACCGCCCTGCAGGATCTGGCAGATGCGGAAGCCGTGTGCGCGCGCCTGGGCATTCCGCTGCACACCGCCAATTTCGCGGCCGAGTACTGGGACAATGTATTTGCCGAGTTTCTCGACGACTATCGTGCCAATTTCACCCCCAACCCGGATGTGCTATGCAACCGCGAGATTAAATTTAAACAGTTTGCCCGCTACGCCAACCGCCTGGGCGCCAAATTTATCGCCACGGGACACTACGCAAGGATTACCCACGAGGCCTCTGGGCCATCCCTGCTGAAAGGTACTGATGAGGGCAAGGACCAGACCTACTTTCTCCAGGCGGTGGCATCGGACCAGTTAGCCAACACCCTGTTCCCACTAGGTGATTGGCGCAAAAGCGATGTCCGCGAACTGGCGATGAACCTGGGCCTGCACAACCACAACCGCAAAGACAGCACCGGCATCTGCTTTATCGGTGAGCGCCGCTTCGCGGATTTTCTCGAACGCTACATTACCGATCAGCCCGGCAACATTGTCGATCCCGACGGACGCGTTCTGGGGCGCCACCGTGGGTTACACCAATTCACCCTGGGACAACGCCAGGGTATCAATCTGGGGGGCATCCGCGGTCGTGCCGAGGCGCCCTGGTACGTAGTAGGTAAACTACCGGAGGCTAACCTGTTGGTGGTCAGTCAGGATCAGAGTCATCTGTTGACCCGCTGGCTGCGCGCCAGCGCCTGCAACTGGCAGCAGCCGGTTACTCTGCCGCTGCGCTGCCACGCGAAAATTCGCTATCGCCAGGACGACCAGGCCTGCCGTGTCAGCGCCGCCGCTGATGGTAAGCTGCTGGTAGAATTTGAGCACGCCCAGCGGGCGGTGACGCCGGGCCAATACATTGCGTTTTACAATAATCAGACTCTACTCGGTGGCGCACGCATCAGCGCCTTCGATGATTCTGGTCTGCACGGGTTAGCCGCCGCCCAGGACAAAGAGAATAACCCTACCCTGCAACAACACCCTCGAGATGGAAACAAGACATGAGCCAATTTGACCCGTTGACCGCCATTGGTGCTGCTGACGGTAGATATCGCAGCAAGAGCGCTGGTTTACCCGAGGTTGTTAGCGAATACGGCTTGATGAAATACCGCGTGCAAGTGGAGTGTGAGTGGTTTGTGTTCCTGAGTGAGCTCGCGGGGGTAACAGAGTTCCCAACGTTATCCGATACAGATCAACAACACGTACGCAGCATCGTGAATGACTTCAGTACCTCCGACGCTGAACACATTAAACGTCTGGAAAGCACCACCAACCACGACGTCAAAGCCGTGGAGTATTTTGTCAAGGAGAAGCTGCGCGCGCACGCGACCCTAGAACCGCTGACAGAGTGGGTACATTTCAGTTGTACATCTGAGGATATCAACAATACGGCTTACGCCTTGATGGTGAAGACCGCGCGGGACAGCGTTTTAATGCCACAAATGCGCGAGTTGATTACAGCCATCGACAGCCTGGCGTTGCAACACGCTGACCTGGGTATGTTGTCGCGCACACATGGCCAGACGGCCTCCCCCACTACGCTGGGCAAAGAACTCAAAAACGTCGCCGCGCGCCTGCAGCGGCAGATGCAATTGCTGGAGCGAGTTGATGTGTTGGGCAAGTTTAACGGTGCCGTTGGTAATTTTAATGCGCACCTGTCTGCCTATCCGCAGATCGACTGGATCACGGCCAGTGACGCTTTTATCCAGCAGCTGGGGCTGGTGAATAATCCCTGGACTACCCAGATCGAACCCCATGATTATCTTGCTGAGTTGTTTCACTGCCTTGTGCGTTTCAACCAGATTCTGCTGGATTTTGATCGCGACATCTGGATGTATATCGCCATCGAGTATTTCAAGCAGAAGAAAGTAGAGGGCGAAACCGGTTCATCCACAATGCCGCATAAAGTGAATCCCATCGACTTCGAGAACTCTGAAGGAAATCTTGGTATTGCCAACGCGCTATTGGTTCACATGGCCGAAAAGCTCCCAGTATCGCGCTGGCAGCGTGACCTGTCCGACTCCACTGTTCTGCGCAATATAGGTACCGCGTTTGCACATTGCGCCATAGCCTACCAGGCTACACTGAAAGGCATGTCGCGACTGGAGGTCAACAGTAACGCAATTAAGGCGGATCTGGATAACAGCTGGGAAGTGCTGGCTGAACCGGTGCAAACGGTAATGCGTAAGTACGGGTTACCCGAGCCGTATGAGCAATTGAAGGCCGCAACCCGGGGTGAGGTCATCTCCGCCGCTCGTTTCGACCAGATCCTTGCTGAACTCAACCTGCCAGAAGCCGCTCTTGCCGAACTGGCAGATCTGACGCCACAACGTTATACCGGTGCGGCGGCAGATCTGGCACGCCGCAGCCTGGACTGACATGCAGGTTCACGTTATCCCGGCCGATTGGCAGACCCACAAGGAACAACTGCGCCAGATTCGCGAAACCGTCTTCATTGTCGAACAGGAAGTCTCCCGAGAAATCGAATGGGACGGTCTGGATGATACCAGCGAACACTTTCTGGCTGTCAACGAAGCAGGCCAGTACATCGGTTGTGCGCGCCTGCTACCCAGTGGACAGATTGGCCGCATGGCAGTGCTGGCAGAGTATCGCGGCACCGGCATTGGTGCTGCGTTACTGGCGGCGTGCGTCGCACACGGTAAAGCCGCTGGTTATGACCGACTTTTTCTCCACGCCCAGAGTTACGCGGAAACGTTCTACCACAAAGGTGGTTTTATCCGTTACGGTGAACCTTTTGTGGAAGCCGATATTCCGCATATCGCCATGGAGATGAAATTGCCCCTGGCATTCAACTCAGCGCTCACGGACACCCCGCCGCCGCGCCCTGCGCCAGTTGTGCGCCGCGCAGCACCAGACGACCCGGAACCGTCCGACCCAAAAACATTTGCCGATCAGACTGCCGCGCTGGGCGAGTTGGCCAGGGTCACCGGCGAGGCCCGACGCACTTTATGCATCCTGCACACCAACCTGGATCAGGAGATTTTTGAGCAGGCTGCGCTGCTGGAAAACCTCTCAAAACTGGCCCGCAGCGCACCGCGGGCAGAGATTAGAATTCTGATTCTGGACAACCGTTTGATCGTGGATCGGGGGCATCAGTTGTTAGAACTCGCACGCCGCCTCGACGAGAAGATTAAGATTCGCCGCTTGCGCGAACGCCCGAGCAGCGATACCGCCAGCTTTGTCTGTGCCGATCAGAATGCTTATTGGCTGCTACCCAACTGGCAACAATTTGAAGGCGTGAGCGATTTGCACAATCCGGTGACCTGCGAACGCCTGCTGGAAGCCTTTAAACAGGCCTGGGAAAAAAGTATCGAAGACCCTGAACTGCGGTTGATGCACCTCTAGATGCACCTCTAGTTGTTCAGGTGACGCTTTTCAGTAAATCCTGCAGCTCTGCATAGTCCGCAGCACGCGGGTATTGAGGGAACTGCTCACACACATTAGCCGGAGCTTGGAAGAAAAAGCCGTGATCAGCTTCTTCCAGCATGGTGACATCATTAAACGAATCACCGGCTGCGAGTACACGATAACGTAACGACTGGAACGCCTGCACCGAACAGCGCTTGGGGTCCGGCTGGCGTATCTTGTAGTCGACAATACGGTCGTTCTCGATCTCCAGCTTATGACACAGCAGCAGTGGTTGATTCAGCTTACGCATCAGCGGTGCGGCAAACTCGTAAAACGTATCTGAAATAATGGCCACCTGGAACTCATTGCGAGCCCACTGCATGAACTCAACCGCACCGGGCAGCGGATCAAGTTTGGCTATTTCGCCCTCTATCAGAGACATGCCGATATCGTGCTCACGCAGAATACCCAGGCGATATTGCATCAAGTCGTCGTAGACCGGAATGTCCCGAGTGGTTTTCTGCAACCCCTCAATACCCGTGGCAGCCGCCACTGCCTGCCACACTTCCGGCACCAGGACCCCTTCCAGGTCCAAACACAATACGTCCAACGAGCCTCCTATTTTTTACCGACGATTTTGCCGGCTGTTCTACCGGCAGTGTTTCACCGGCCATTTTGCCTGCTATTTTACCGGCAGTTCGATATCGCTGAACATAGCAGCGCGTTCTTTGGTGGTGGAACAGGCAGCAGCTTCCTGCACAACCTGTTCCGTCAGATGTGGGGCAAAAGCTTCAATAAAGTCGAGCATATAACGACGCAGAAAAGTACCCTTGCGAAAACCGATATGCGTCACGCTGGATTCAAACAGATGGGACGCGTCCAGAGCCACGAGATCTGTGTCCAGCATCTTGTCGTGCGCCATGTGCGCAATAATCCCCACCCCCAGGCCAAGCCGCACATAGGTCTTGATCACATCAGTATCGGTCGCGGTGAACACCACATTTGGCGTCAGGCCCGCACCCGAAAAAGCATCATCCAGTTTCGAACGTCCGGTAAAGCCGAAGACGTAAGTGACAATGGGATAATCTGCCACATCCTGCAAGGTCAGCGGCCGCGACCGGATGGCTTCAACCAGCGGATGTTCGGCCGGTACCACAATGGCCCGGTTCCAGCGATAACAAGGCATCATCACCAGATCCTGGAACAGTTCCAGCCCCTCCGTGGCAATGGCAAAGTCCGCCTCACCAGAAGCCGCCAGTTCAGCAATCTGCTCCGGTGAACCTTGATTCATATGCAGTGAGACACCGGCATAGTTCTCACGGAAGTTACCGATAATGCCCGGCAATGCATACCGTGCCTGGGTATGGGTTGTGGCAATTGTCAGGCTGCCGACTTTTTCGTTTGAGTACTCTTGCGCAACCTGTTTGATCGCGCCAACCTCGCGCAGAATTTCCCCCGCCATTTGGATAATCACCTCACCCACCTGGGTGACGTGCGTCAGATGCTTACCACTGCGGGCAAATATTTCCACGTCCAGTTCGTCTTCAAGCAAGCGGATCTGTTTGCTGATACCGGGTTGCGACGTAAACAAGCTTTGCGCTGTCGCTGATACATTGAGATCGTGGTGCGCGACCTCCCAAATATAGCGGAGTTGTTGCAACTTCATGGTAGACCGTCTTCAGTGCTGCCTTGTCGGCAATTCCACAAAATAGTGCTTTGTTATAAAAACCAAAGCAAGCATAACTTAAGGTTTATGTGTATCGCGCGTCGCACCACCGTTGTCATACGGGCGCAACGCTCGATTCACAGGTCAGGAATTGGCCACCCCATGGGGAACGTGACCTGTGGCGACATGTTCTGCGGCCCGCTCACAATGGCTGGTTTGATCATCAAAAAAGATATCTGCTCCAAAACCCCGAAGAAATTCAGTTTTATCCATCCCCCCCAGGAACAATGACTCGTCCAGGCGGATGTCCCAGTCACGCAGCGTGCGAATGACGCGCTCATGGGCTGGCGCACCCCGGGCGGTGACCAGCGCACTGCGGATGGGGCTTTCGCCTTCCGGAAACTCCTGCTGCAGGCGATGCAATGCACCCAGAAAAGCCTTAAATGGGCCACCGCCCAAAGGTTGTTGGGCCTGCGCGCTTTCGGAGGCGCTGAACGCGTCCAAGCCGTCAGTTTGAAACACCCGCTCTGCTTCGTCAGAAAACAGCACGGCATCACCATCAAACGCGAGACGTAATGTGGCATCATCCACCGCAGTGCCCGGTTGAGTATCAGGTTTCTTATGCCGACCGAGCAGCTGAGCTGCCGCCACATTCTGTTCCAGTGCTCGCCGTACGTCAGCACCATCGGTAGAAAGAA
Organism: Pseudomonadota bacterium; assembly: GCA_039196385.1. Taxonomy (GTDB): domain Bacteria; phylum Pseudomonadota; class Gammaproteobacteria; order Pseudomonadales; family Azotimanducaceae; genus UBA4421. The sequence goes on along the minus strand of JBCCUW010000015.1, from coordinate 13,813 downwards.
ACAGATCACAGCCAAACGCTGCAATGTAACGGTAGGGAGACTCGCCGCCGCAGAAGGCGGCTCGGCTAATATCCAGGCCATACGCCCGGATCGAGTTAAAAACACGCAGTCCCGTGTCTGCTGAGTTGCGCGAAATAAGCACTACTTCAACTCTAGATTTTCCCAGCAACTCATTGATATTCAATAATTTTTGGACAAGTGCATAACCGTCGCCAGGCTCCAGCACACTGTCCTCATGAGCAATCTGATAACGCCGATAGGCTTCCAAACCCTGCTCTTCATAGATGGCATTGGAAGCGGACAGATCAAAAAGCGCCCTGGACGAAATCGCCACACTCAGAGGTTTGGCGCTGTCCTGACGCGCACCCGATTCGGTCACATTAGCGGCCATGATTCATGCATCCAGGTCCGGTATGAGTTCACTCTCCAGTTTGTTGATCATGTCTTTGAGCTTAAGTTTGCGCTGCTTCAATCGCTGAATACGCATGCTGTCGTGATGGCGACTGTCAATCAGATGGGAAATCACCACATCCAGGTCGCGATGCTCTACCCGCAGCTCATCCAGCCAACCCTGCAATTCTGTCTGATCCAATTCGCCAATTTCCAAAAAATCCGTGGCATGATAAGGCCTAATCCAGCCGCTGTAAGCTAAATTTGAAACTTCTTACCTTCATTGTGCTCATGGTTGCGGTGTATGCGGGCTATCGCTGGCTCAGCGTCAGACGCCGTCCTGCAGGCCCCCGGCAGCAGCATCGGGAGCAGCAGATGACCCACGCCCAGGCCTGCGCTGTGCTGGGCATTGATACCAACCCATCGCGGCAGGCGGTCATCGATGCACATCGTAAGCTGATGCAGAAACTCCATCCGGATAAAGGTGGTTCGGCACATCTGGCGCAACAGTTAAACGAGGCTAAACGGGTGCTATTGGCTAAGTAGCGGCCACCCGGCCGCAGGTTTAAGTACATTGTAAGCGCACACTAGAATGAGGTATGGCGCACATCTTTCAGGACGGGCCTCGCCTATGCTGGCGTTTATGGCTGATTTTGCACTTGCAGAAAGACGTAGCAAGCCGCGAATACCCACAGAAAGCCTGGTTGTCTCCGTCCGCCGCAAGGGTCGTATCAACCGTCTGGTCGGGTTAGCGATTAACTTTAATCGATATGGTGTTGCCATCGTCCTGGACCAACCGTTAAACAAAGACAGCACCGTCTATCTGGCGCTGAGTCATGGTGATACGCACGTGGATGAACTCATTGGCGTGGTCCACAATTGCATCAGCCAGGATCAAGGTTACCGTTGCGGTATTCAATTCCGCACCCAGTCGCCCATGCAATTTGATCGCGAAATGGTGGAAAGCCGCCTGCGCCAGTTGGAGGCGCGCTTCAGCGCCCATACCAGTCTGACAGAAGTCTGATCAGCCCAGGGGACAGTTGGCCCCCCGGACTAACCGACCGCATTGCCAGCTATCAGCCAATTATTCAGCGGGCGGACCTTCTATCACCTGCTGCCCGGCCCACATCGCATTACCGCAGTTACCCAGCATGTTGAAATGCCGAATCAGGCGCTGACCCGCATCTGTGCCGTACAACTGAGCGACAAATTCAGCATAACTGGTCGCACTTTCATTCACGCTGAAAATCACCATATCCGGCATGTTGGGACCGCGGGTAGTCGGTGCGATCGCGTAGGTGGCCTGCGGCGCAGCGTCTCCCAGCTCAGCCATCACAGCGGATATGTGGCCACCCAGATCGCGCATCTGCTCTGCACCCATGCCCTCATGCAGGCGGCAGGCGTTCGAGGTGATGAAAGACGGGCTGGCAGACGCGCCTTCTTCGACATGCAGCGCATGTATCGTGCCGAGTCCAGCACGACAATCAGCGACTGCATCGAAACGTGCCGGTACATCAGCCAGCGCACTGGCACCAGCCTCAGCGTCAAAGGCTGCGGCGAAAGCGGAAAAATTCTGATGTGGCGCCAACCACACAAAATCAAAGTTTACGTCACCCTTCAACAGCGACCAGGTATAAGCCGGGCCTAACGTCACGCCGGCTTTCTCCGCCTGCTTCACGTAGTAGTCCCTGGCGGACATCAGATCGTCTTCATCCTGGCCCGGGTTGTAGGAACACGTGAACGTTTCGACGACTGCCGGTGGTGCAGCTTCCTGTGCCTGCGCTGACACGCCGAACAAAAAAGCCACAGGTAACACGAAACACAACGCACACGCGAGGCGGCGTGTTAATTTATAGAATAGTTTCACAAGGAATCTCCATTTGATTAGCGATCAAGCTCAATGAAGAAAAGTCGAAAGTAAGGTACAGCTATCGCGCCCTGGAGCCCTAATGCTTCCCTGTCTATAACCTGTTTACTATCTGTCGGCCAGAATTACAGTAAGACCTGTTTACTTCGACGTGCCGTCCTTGCAGACGCGCCTTGTTATCAGCCTCTCCCCACACGAATTGTCGGACAAAAAGCATTGGTATGCCAGCACTCTAGCGTCGGCGCCAGGATCAGCGCCAGAGTCATCAACCGGGGTCAGCGGTTTTCCATTAGAATCTGAGCTTCACCTTCCAGCGCAGTCAGGCGTTTCACCCAGTTATCGAGTAGCAGAAACTCAGCATCATCAACCGCAAAAGAATGGCTGATTTCCTTCAGCACACACTCTTCTTCGATTTCAAAAGCACCATCGGCATAGCTGAGTTTAATGAGGTTGAGCAGCGCAATGATGCGGGATTGACGACTGTCGAAAATATCGCCAATACCCTCCAGTTCCATGTATTCCAGTTCTTCCGTGGAGGTCAGTTCCATCTCACGACGAAACTCGTTCATCATGCCTTCTTCATTGGGATCCAATAACCCGTCGGATACCACGACATTGTGCGCCAAACGCATTAACGCATGGCGTTGTTCGTCTCTAAGTGAAGAAAGCCACATATGCAGTGTTTAAGTGCTCAGCCTGATATGACCTTGAACGCATTCTGCCCAAAACTGGCCAGCATGATAATGACCGCAAGCCAGCCGGCACCAATGAGCGCCTTCATTACCCAGCTTTGATCAAAAAAATCTTCTATCAGATGCCACATATTGTCGTTTTTTCCTTTACTTATTCGACGCTTCGTTATTTTAGCCTGTGCGCGGCCTGACAGGTAGTACCAGATGTAATTTCTTACTAAGCGCGGGCGGTGCAATTTTGCGCCGCAGCCCGCCATCAGGCGTCTTTGAGTTGAATGGCGCTACCCACAACGGTGCCGGTGAGATCATGGTCGTCGTGGTCTGTAATCTTGACCCAGGCAAAGTCTCCCGGCCGGGTCGGTTGCCCGCCAGTCCGGGCGTGGACAAGGCCGTCAATCTCAGGCGCGTCAAACTGACTGCGCCCCACCAGCCAGGTATCACCCTGCTGCTCAACCACCTCATCTACCAGCACCCGCAGGGTCTGGCCGACATGGCGATTGAGCCTTTGTCGACTGATCTGAGCCTGGGTTTCGTAAACCATCTCCTGGCGATCGAGCTTGTCATTTTCATCAACATGATCAGCTATCAAATTCGCTTGCGCACCTTCAACCGCTGAATAGGTGAAACAACCGACGCGGTCCAGTTCTGCTTCTTCCAGAAAATCCAGTAGCTGTCCGACATGCGCCTCCGTCTCCCCCGGAAAACCCACGATAAACGTACTGCGGATAGCGATCTCCGGACAGATCTGGCGCCAGTGTTTGATGCGTTCCAGCGTTTTTTCCGCCGCAGCGGGCCGCCGCATGGCCTTGAGTACATCCGGCGCTGCATGCTGCAACGGAATATCCAGATAAGGCAGCAGCTTGCCTTCGGCCATCAGAGGAATCAGCCGGTCAACGGAAGGATACGGGTATACATAGTGCAGGCGGACCCAGGGTGCGATCGCGCCCAGTTGCTCACATAGCGTGTGCAGATTTGTGACCAACTGCGCGTCATGAAAACGATCCTCTGCGTAGCGCAGGTCAACGCCGTAAGCTGACAAGTCCTGTGCGATAACCAGAAGCTCCTGAGCACCATCCGCAACCAGTGCTTCTGCCTCGCGCAGCACATCACCAATGAGGCGGGAGCGCAGTTTGCCGCGCATCTGGGGAATAATGCAGAAGCTGCAGGTGTGATTACACCCCTCAGAAATTTTCAGATACGCATAGTGCGCGGGCGTCAACCGCGTGCGCGCCTCTCCCGGCAAAGCTGTGGCCCGCGCATCTCCCGGCGGGACATACGTGGCCACCGCATCCATCACCGGCTGCACTTCTGCCGGGCCGCTGACAAATTTCAGTTGGGGGTATCGCTGCTTGAGTGCAGCCGCGTCAGCGCCCAGACAACCGGTAACCACAACCTCACCCGCCTCATCCAACGCACGCTCAATGGCTTCATAACTTTCCGCTTTGGCATGATCAATGAAGCCGCAGGTATTAATGACCACCACATCAGCGGCCGTGTCTTCCTCAACCACTTCATAACCTGAACGTGTCAGCCCGGTGACAATATGCTCAGAGTCAACCAGGGCTTTCGGACACCCCAGACTGACAAAACCGACGCGACGCGAGTCTGCCAAAATTACCTCTACTACCGAATTCCAAAGCGTATGGTACAGGGCGCCGGGGAGATCGCATACAATGCCGGTGTGAATCGCTATTTTGCCAACTTCCCACCAGCCTTCGCCCGGGTTGCCACCACGCATCGTATTGTCACCGCCAACGAGCGCCTGAGCCGTGAACACCAACGCGCCTACGAGGTATGGCAGGAGGCCGAAGCCTGGCCAACGTTGAATTGCTGCAGTTTGCGCCAGTTTTTTCGCACAGAACTGCGCCGTGCACAGGATATGGGGGCTGTCCAACAAGAACTGCTGCCCCTCGCTGTACTACGCCAGCTTGCCATGGACCTGGCGCCGCGTCCGCTCACCAGCAGCCGCGAAGACGCAGTCAGCAGCAGCGTGCTGACAAATTTTATCGATGCGTGGCAGACCATCCACCGCTATGCCATCGATGTATCCGCGGCAAGCTACGCGCAACCGCGGCTGGCGGACTTCCGCGCCTGGTTCGAGGCGGTTAAAGCCACAATTCCAGACCGTTATGTGCTTGAGGAAGACATACCACGGGTGCTGGCGACAGCCGCTAGCTGGCCACACCAACCCGTGTTACTGGATCATGTCGACCACCTCAGCCCGCTGGAGAAGGCTTATTTCCAGGCTGCGCCAATGCGGGCCACGTGGTTGCAGCGAGCCTCACCGGACAGTGGTTTACCCGCCTGGGAGGCACAGTCTGCAACACCCGCAAAACAAACGCCGCGTGTGCAGCAACCGCAACTAGTTGCCTGCGACAGCTTACGCGACGAAGTCAGTCACGCAGCGCGATGGGCTTATCAAGTCAAGCGCAAGCGTCTGGACGCCATGATAGGCATTGTGGTCCCGGATCTCGGCCAGCACCACGCCATGGTCCAACGACAGTGTGCAGCGCTGTTCGACCCGCTTCGTGGGAGTCAAAGCCAGGCTTACGACATCGGCGCTGGCCAGAGTCTGGCAACACATCCAATCTGGCAAGCCGCACGTAAGTTTCTGCAGTTGTGCCACACGGGTCTCAAACTCCCGGAATTCGCTACCCTGACTCAGTCCAGGCTCCTCCAACTGACAGATTGGCAGGTCATCGCCAGCCGCTGGCCCCGCGAGGCCGGCGCCCGGGTCACATTGAGCAAACTGGAAACGCAGCTCAACAGGTCAGGCGCAACGCCTGCTGCGGTGCGGGGAAGCAGCCTGCTCGGCGCGCTGCAGGCGGTGCAGAGCAACCAGCGCACCTCTGCTCACGCAGCCGACTGGGTAGAGCACTGTGTGCAATTGTTAGAGCTGGGGGGTTGGCCAAACAGTCAAAATGCACAATCCGTGCGTTATCAGGCCGGCCAGGCCATGCTGGAAGCGCTTGCGTCGCTGGCCACCGCCAGTCCGGACGTCGCCTTACCCCACATGAGGTTCGCCCAAGCACTGCAATACATCGACAGCAGCCTGCAGCAGATTGTGTTTGCACCACAACGCCCCGCGGCAGACATTCAGATACTGGGCAGCCTCGAAACCACCGGCCTGGAATTTACCCACCTCTGGGTGTGCGGCCTAGACGAAAACAGTTTTCCCTCACCCAGCACCAGCAACCCCTTTGTGCCCCAGCGGGTAGCCCGCCAATACGCAGTACCCCGCTGCGACGCCGCCACAGAATACGAATGGGCCAGACGGCAGTTTGCCCAGTGGCGGGCACAAAGCGTCAACCTGCGCCTTAGTTTCACGCAGGTCAGCGAAGACAGTCTGCAACAGGCAAGCCCTCTACTGCGTCATCTGCGCGCCTCTGCACCGGGCGTAACAACTCACCACCCGTACTGGCAGACCCCCAAGGCATCAGCGTTCTCTGCACCATTCAACGACACCCGCGGCCTGCCGTTCAACGGCACCGCAGCACCCGGCGGCGCCAGCCTGCTGCAGACGCAGGCAGACTGTCCCTTTAAGGCGTACGCCACGTATCGCCTGCGCCTGCGCGCACCACAACAAGCCAACGATTTACCCGATGCCCTGCAACGCGGTGTGCTACTGCACGATGTGCTGGAGCAGTTATTGCGCCAATACCCGGACATCGATGCGCTGGCCAGTGTCACCAACAGCAACTTACGCGCGCTGTGCCAAACACGTTTGCAGGCACATCAACCTACTCTGCCGGAAGCATTTGTCGCAACAGAAACAACCCGTTTGAGCGAGCTGCTGAGCCGCTGGTGGCAACTGGAGCTGACGCGCCCACCATTTGCTGCAGAACAGTTGGAAGCAGCCTACAGCGTGAATTTGAACGGCATTTCACTGCAGCTACGCATTGACCGGATTGATCGGGTCGAGGACCCGCAGGGAAACGCTTACTGGGTGGTGATCGATTACAAAAGTGGCCAGGTCAGCGGCACCCAGCTGGGTGATCCCAACATAGCCCCGCAGCTGCCGCTGTACAGTTTGATCGACGCACGCGTGGGCGCGGTGTTTTTTGCCGAGATCCGTGAAGACAAGATCCGTTTGCTGGGGACCGGGGAGCCCAGTCTGGAAGCGCCGGACAGTACCTATCAGCAAATGATCGCTCCCTCGGAGGTGAGCTGGGACGCAACCCGCAGCCAGTGGGAACACGAACTGAACCGGCTGGCAGGGGCTTTCAGGGATGGTGAAGCGTCGGTGGAACCCACCGTCCGGGCCTGTCAGAACTGTCATCTGCACAGCTTCTGCCGCATTGCAGAACAACGTTGAGCGTGAGCAACCCCCCGGTACCTGATGAGGCCGCGCGTGATCTTGCCCTGGACCCGCAGCGTTCGTGCATTGTGCAGGCACCGGCTGGATCGGGCAAAACCACCCTGCTTGCACAGCGTTACGTCAATCTGCTGGTCCGGGTCCAGCGACCCGAAGAAATCCTGGCGATTACGTTCACCAAAAAAGCTGCTGCCGAAATGCGCCACCGGGTACTGGCGCTGCTGCACAGCGACACCGAGCAGAACCGCCAGATCAGACAGCGCGATGCTGAACTGCAATGGCATTTGTTCACCAACCCTCATGTCCTGAAGATTCAGACCATCGACAGTTTTGCCATGCAACTAGCCAGCCGCACGCCCAATCTGCAACAGGCAGGCATCCGCATTGAGACTAACCCTGCGCCGATCTACGCAGCGGCGACCGATGCCTTTATCGGACAACTGCTGCGGAACAACACCAACGCCACCCTGATTGCGGAATTCATCGCTTTCATGGGCAACGATATCAGCCGCGTACAACGTCTGTTAGTGCATATGCTGGGGCGTCGGGACCAATGGCAGCAGGTGGTGACCAGCGTTGCCGCCAGCAGCCGCAGCGGCCGCCTCAGCAGCCTGTTAAACGAAGCCATCCAGCAACTACAGGATGCATTCACGAGCCAACTGCAGGCTCAACTCAACGAGGCTGATCGGGCTCAGCTGCAGCTGCTCAGCTCGCTGCTTGGTACCAACAACCTGCGCGATACGGTGGCGCCGATGCTGACGAACGCAGGCGCGCTGAGAAAGCGGATCAGTCCCCAACAGGTGCCTGACAAGGCGCAAAGGCAACACCTCTCTGAATGGCTGAAAGACCTGCACGAGCGGGACCTCGCAGGCGTCTTCGCAACGTTTGGAAAATTACCCGCCCTGCTCACCGGTCCTGACACTACCACAACGGTTTCGCTGTGCTGTATCTGTCTGTCGCTGGTGCTCATAGAACTGGATACCCTGTTCAGCAATCGTGGCATCACCGACTTTCCAGGGCTGCTGTTGCAGGCCCAAGAGGCGCTACGGGACGAAACCGGACCCACCGACCTGGCCCTGTACCTGGACAGCCGCATTCAACATCTGCTGATCGACGAATTTCAGGATACATCGCGCAGCCAGGCTGAATTCTTTGGCAAGTTGATTGAGGAGTGGTCCTCTGAACAGGGCAATACCGTGTTCCTCGTGGGTGATCCGATGCAGTCCATCTATCGCTTTCGGGACGCGGATGTGGCCATCTTCACAGAAACCCAGCAGCGTGGTCTGGGTGGCGTGCCGTTGGAGCGAGTTGCACTCAGCGCAAATTTCCGCTCCGCAGCACCACTGGTGCATTGGTGCAACTACCTGTTTGCGAGCCAGTTCGGACATGCCACCCAAGCGGTATCTGGCACCCTGGGTGAAGTACCACATAACCCCGCGGAACCCATGTCCGGGCGGCCCGGTGGTAAAGTGGAAAGTCTGCAATTCGACGACAGCGATGCTGAGATTGAATACTTAACCGCGCACATCGAAGCTTGCCTGGCAGCTGACTCCGGCTGCAGCGTAGCCGTTCTGTGCCGGGCCCGTCAGCACATCACCCCACTGCTGGCACACTTGCAGAGTACCGGTATTGAATACCAGGCCACCGACATGGACAGCCTGGCTGACAAACCGGTGATCAGCGATCTGATGAGTCTGTACCAGGTCTTGCTGACACCCGCCGAACAGCTCCCGTGGCACGCTTTGTTACGCTGCCCGATGTTCGGGTGCACGCTGGGCCAGCTCAGCGCGTGGACGGCAGATCAATTATTCCCAGCAGCGTTACAGAACGGTGAGGCACATCACAAGCGGTTGTTTGCCGCATTGCAATGGGCGCAGGCCCAGCTGCACGAGGTACCGCTGCGGGAAGTGCTGGAAGGCTGTTGGATTCGCTGTGGCGGCATGTCTGCCTATACTGCTGATGAGCACCGCGATGCGCGAGCCTGGTTCGATCTGGTTGAAGATCTGCAGCATGCAGCGTACGAACTGGAGACAGTCACGTTAGCCCTGGCTGAACTGTACGCCTCTTCCGCGACCAATGCGCAGCTTCAGGTGATGACCATACACAAAGCCAAAGGTTTGGAATTTGACCATGTTGTAGTTCCAAACCTGAGCCAGCGCAGTCGTCCCGATGAATTAGAACTGCTCAGTTGGCGGCCGTATCGGCAAGGCCTGCTGATGGGTGCGCAGGGAGACGATATTCACCGTTGGCTGCGTTTTGAAGAACAACAGCGGGCACGCAACGAAGAAAAACGCTTGCTCTACGTTGCCTGTACCCGGGCCCGGCAGAGTCTGGTTGTCAGCTACGTCGGCGATAAGCCCGCGGGATTGGCAGCCCTGCTCCAGCACACAGCGTCCGCCGCACCGAATGTGAGCGTAAACAGTTTCAATCACACAAACCCGCAACAACAGCTCTTCCACGAACAGACCCTGCGTCGGCTGGATCCAAACTACCGCTGGCAGCCGCCGCCTTACCCGGCGTTGCCCGCCGCCGGCGCATCAGCCACAACGGCAGACCTGATTGGCGACCGTGATGAGGTCATGCTGGGCAATCTGGTACACCGCGCGCTGGCCTGGTTTGCCGAAGCGCCATTGGCACGTCGCCCGGCGTGGCCCGCACAGATGCGCCGGTGGGCAATTGAACTTGGGGCAACGGCCAGCCAGCTGGAGCCACTGTTTGCTGCTGCGACCCGGCAGATGCAGACCACCCTGGCCGATGCCGACGGCGAGTGGCTGCTCAGCCCGTTGCCACAGGCCGCGAGTGAACTGGCGTTGAGCGCCAGAGATGGATTGCACATTGTTCTGGATCGCACCTTCGTCAGCAAAGGAGAGCGCTGGATCGTCGACTACAAGACAGCACAACCGTCTCCGGGCACCTCAAAAGCCGCGTTTGTGACCACACAAGTCAACCGGTATCGTCCGCAGCTGTCCCGCTACAAAGGGGTTGCTGCGGGCCTGTTCCCTGAGCCGATCAGACTGGCGTTGTACTTTACCGCGTTGGGTCACCTCGAGGAGATTAGCAGCGAGTGATTGCATTTTGTGTTCAGGTGAGTAACATCGGCCCGGCTATGAACACTTTGCCCACACAATCCACCAATTCAGCGACCCGACCAATAGGGTTGTTGGCATTGCGCGGGCGGACAAGTGATTTCTGCTGGCAAGGTTTTACTTATTTTACAGCCTGAGCCGGCCTCTGATAGATATTGAAAAATAGATATTGAAGGCAGCACACTGCCTTCCCAGGTTAAACCCCGTTGAGGCAGAAGGCTCGCGGGGTTTTTTATTGGGCGCCCCACACCGTTAGGAGAAACAGATGCAAATTGAAAATCTGAATGTGGAGAAACATGAAGTGCTGATTACACCGGAACACCTGAAAGCACGGCTCCCATTGCCTGAGGAGATACGCGAGGCGGTTAACGACTCGCGGGAAACGGTACGCAGAATTGTCTCTGGAGAGGATTCACGACTACTGGTCGTAGTGGGTCCCTGTTCCATCCATGACCCCGCTGCGGCGCTGGATTATGCGCAGAAGTTGGCGAATCTAGCGCCACAGGTTGCCGACACCCTGTTCCTCGTGATGCGCGCCTACTTTGAAAAACCACGGAGCACCATCGGCTGGAAAGGTCTGATCAACGACCCGCACCTGGACGATTCCTTCTGTGTTGCGGAAGGCCTGGAAATCGCCAGAAACCTGTTGATCGACATCTCCAATCTAGGCCTGCCGATCGCCACCGAGGCGCTGGACCCCATTACGCCACAATACCTGCAGGACTTGATTTCCTGGTCCGCCATTGGTGCGCGCACAACAGAATCACAGACACACCGCGAAATGGCGTCAGGGTTGAGCTGCGCCGTTGGCTTCAAAAACGGCACCGACGGCTCACTGGATGTCGCCATCAACGCGCTGCAATCCGCCATCAGTCCCCATCGTTTCCTGGGCATCAGCCCGGCTGGCCAGGTCAGTGTGATTCACACGCACGGCAATAAGTCTGCGCATGTTGTACTGCGCGGCGGCAGTCAGGGACCTAACTACGATCCGGAAAGCATCGCCCAGGCAGAAGCGGCACTCAACGCCATTGGTCAGGTACCATCAATCATGGTGGACTGTTCCCACGCCAATTCGAATAAGGATCACACCCAGCAAGTCAACGTGCTGGATTCCGTCAAAGCGCAAAAGAAAAACGGGAACCGATCCATCACCGGCGTGATGATTGAAAGCAATCTGTCTCCCGGCAATCAAAGCATGAATGCCGAACCGCTGGCTTATGGGGTGTCGATCACCGACGCGTGTGTCGGTTGGGAAGAGACAGAAAACATGTTACTGGATCTGCACGAAGTGCTGCGTGATCAGGAGTAATAGGCGTTTTCAGTCATGGTATGATCGGTCTGGTCCAGGATACCGGTAAGCTCCGGCACGCGCTCGAGCAACGTGGTCTCAACACTGTTCTTCAGTGTGATATCCACCGCTGCACAACCCTGACAGCCGCCACCGAACTGCAATACGGCCTCTTTGTCAGCGGTTAATTCAACCAGCGAAACCATGCCGCCATGGGCAGCCAGGCCGGGATTGATCTCGTTGTACAACACATAGTTAATGCGATCTTCCAGCGGTGAATCGGGCCCGACATTCGGCACCCTAGCGTTGGGCGCCTTGATAGTGAGTTGTCCGCCCATCTGATCTTCCTGGTAGTCCACCACCGCATCCACCAGGTATTGCTCGCTGCGACCTTCGAACCAGGCGCGAAAGCCCTCGTATTCCACGGCCACATCACCTTCCTGCTCTTCACCCGGCCGACAGTAAGCAATACACGTCTCCGCATGGGGCGTGCCCGGCTGAGCGACAAATACGCGAATGGCCACGTCGTTGTCTTCCTGCTTGGCCAGCAAGTCGCGAAGATAGGTTTGTGCGCTTTCTGAAATTTCGATCATGGCGTAAGAACATTCACTGCAGATTAAACTGGGTATGCTTTATACCCGACTATTTTAGTCGGGTATAGACTCTTTGACCGAAAATCGCAGTTTCAGCGGGAAATTCAGCCCAAAATCCGGCATTTCAGGGCATCAGCGTCTCCAACGACCCCTGAAAGATGAGTACGGCTCAAGTTAAGCGTGGCAATGTTCAATTGTATTCAAGGCCCCGCCTGGTAGATTGTCGCAACCCTGGGGTCCGCCTCCGGGTAGCGCCTGGGGCGTCGTCAGCGCCCTGCGCCAAGTGCTATCCTGCCAACCAATTGAGTCGCTCAACATGTCTTCCAAACCAGAGTCTTCCACCCTTGCGCACAGCCCACAAACCGGCTCAGCCAACCGTCTGCAGCAATGTATGCGCGAGCGTATTCTGGTGCTGGACGGTGCGTACGGTACCGCCTTGCAGGGATATGGGCTGGAAGAAGAGGACTACCACAACGCAGCGTTAGCTGATCACCCGATACCCCTGAAAGGCAATCATGATCTGTTGTGTCTGACCCGGCCCGAGGTGGTGCAGGAAGTACACAGCGCTTATCTGGCGGCTGGGGCTGATATCATCTCCACCAACACATTCTCCGCAACCAGCATTGCACAGCTGGACTTTGGCTGTGAGAGCATGGCGTACGCCATTAACGAAGCCGGTGCGGCCATTGCCAGGCAAGTGGCGGACGCGCACAGCACCCCAGCAAAACCACGTTTTGTAGCCGGCAGTCTGGGACCGACCAATCGCACCGCCAGCCTGTCACCGGATGTAAATCGGCCTGGCTTTCGCAACATCAGCTTCAACGAGCTGGTAGACAGTTATGCTGAAGCCATTCGCGGTCTGGCAGCCGGCGGGGCTGACATTCTGCTGATCGAAACAGTTTTCGACACGCTCAACGCCAAAGCCGCCATCTATGCCAGCATGGCGTTTAACGATGCCCGCGATGCTGCCGGCGAGGAACCGTTGCCATTAATCATCTCCGGTACCATCACAGATGCCAGCGGGCGGACGTTATCCGGCCAGACCGGCGAGGCTTTTCTGTATTCCATTGAACACGCTCAGCCTCTGGCGGTTGGCCTTAACTGCGCGCTGGGCGCAGAGCAACTAAGACCCTATCTCGGGGAACTTGCCCAGAAGTGCAAAACTGCCGTCAGCGTACATCCCAACGCGGGACTACCGAATGCCTTCGGCGAATATGACCAGACCGCCGAACAGATGGCCGCGATCGTACGGGAGTTCGCCAGTGCTGGGTGGCTGAACATTGTGGGCGGTTGTTGCGGCACAACTCCGGAGCACATTCGCGCCATTGCTGACGTAGCCGCAGAGTTTGCCCCGCGTACGTTGCCTGAGGTACCACCGCAATTGACGCTGGCCGGCCTTGAACCCTTGAAAATAGATCGAGACTCGCTGTTTATCAATGTGGGGGAACGCACCAACGTCACCGGCTCTGCCAAGTTTGCCCGGCTCATTCGCGAAGCCAAATTTGACGAAGCACTGGACGTGGCACGTCAACAAGTTGCAAACGGCGCCCAGGTCATTGATATCAATATGGACGAAGGCATG
>JBCCUW010000014.1:0-22281 GCA_039196385.1 Pseudomonadota bacterium | reverse complement strand
CTGAATCCTCCGAAACACCGACTCCTGAAAACCCCCGTATTGGTGGCGGTTATGCTCACTATGTGTTGTTCGTCCTCATCATCGTGTACGTGTTCAACTTTGTTGACAGGAACATTCTGTCCATTCTGGCGGAGGACATCAAAGCTGATCTGGGGATCAGCGATGGGCAGATGGGTTTTCTTTATGGCACTGTCTTTGCCGTATTTTATGCAGTATTCGGCATCCCGCTGGCGCGCTTTGCCGACGTCTGGAATCGCCGTTCCCTGATCTCGCTGGGGCTCCTGGTATGGAGTGGTATGACTGCTTTGTCGGGTTTTGCCCGCTCCTTTTCGGTGCTGGCCCTGTTTCGCGTTGGGGTCGGTATTGGTGAAGCGAGTGCCTCGCCGGCGGCTTACTCCATGTTGGCGGACTACTATCCGCCGCGCCTCAGAGCGACAGTCATAGCACTGTACTCTTCCGGGGTTTATATCGGTGGCGGCATAGGTATTATGTTGGGCGGCTGGATTGTGGATGCCTGGTCTGCAGCTTATCCGGTGGACCCACCGTTGGGATTACGTGGCTGGCAGGCGGCGTTTCTTGCTGTTGGGTTACCTGGAATTTTGATGGCTGCCTGGGTGCGGACCCTGCGCGAACCGGTGCGCGGTATCAGTGAAGGCCTGGTTGCTGAGAAACATCCCCATCCGTTTCGCGTGCTGGGGCAGGAAATGATGTCGGTGATGCCGATGCTGAGTCTTGCCTACCTGGCCCGTTTGCAAGGTTCCGTGCGCAACAATCTGCTTGGCCTGTTTCTCATTGTCCTTGCGGTGATTGGTCTGATCCTGCTCACGGGCAGTGTTGCTCAGTGGTCTGTGCTGGGTGTTGGGGCTTATATCACGCTGACCTGGGCCCAGGCGCTGAACCGGCGCGATAATGCTACTTTTAATATGATTTTCGGTTCCAAAGCCTTGATCTACACCACCCTGGCATTTCCGACGATCAGCTTTGCCAGTTATGGCCTTGGCTTCTGGGTCGCGCCGCTGCTGCAGCGCAGCCATGACGTCAGCGCGTCCGACGTGGGTTTTTATATCGGCGCTGGCAACGCTCTGGCCGGGTTGATTGGGGTGAGTCTGGGGGGGTATTTGGCGGATCGTTGGAAGTTGACCTGGGCGAACGGGCGCTTGTATGTCGGCTTTATCACTGTTGCGACCACAACACCGCTAGTGCTTGGCCTGCTCTACACTGACTCCCTGCAGGTCGCCTTTTGGATGAACTTTTTGTATCACATCCCCATCAGCATGTGGGTGGGGATTCCTCCGGCGACTACCAGCGATCTGGTTATGCCGCGCATGCGTGCCGTGGCAGGGGCCTACTACATTCTAGTCAACACACTCATCGGGCTGGCGTTGGGACCCTACGTGATTGGCCAGTTGAGTGACCTGTTTGTTGCCCAGGGTATGAGCCCGGCCGCGGCGCTACAGACGGCTATGGCCGCTTCGCTGGGTATATTTGTCGCCACGCTGGCATTCTTGTTTCTGGCGATGCGGCATTTGCCCGGTGATGAAGCCAGCCGGTTGCAGCGGGCTCGGGCTCTGGGTGAGACTGTGGCGACTGAACGCAGTTGAGGGGGGCCGCCGTCACTCTGTTCTATCTGTTTTGTGCGGTGGTGTTCGGTATTTCCTTAAGTTGGTTGTTGATGCCGTGGTTGCATGGTGTGTTGGGTCTGCCTGCTGAGAAAGTACTGTCTCGCAGCATCCTACTGGTCGCCGCGGCCGGGCTGGTGTTGCTATGGCGTTGGGCTGGTCTCAGCGCTGCAGCGCTGGGTTTGTGGCCGGCACCAAGACAGCCCTGGTTAAAGGCTTACCTGCTTGCCTTATTGGCGATCCTGCCACCCATGCTGTTTTTTCTGGCTGTAGGGTTTCGGGTTCCTGATCCCGATACGATGATCTTCAGCACGGCGTTTGCGCAATTTCTCGCGGTTGCCCTGCTGGGCAGTTGTCTGTTGAGTGTATTTGAAGAAACTCTGTTCCGGGGTGTTCTTTACACTTATCTTCTGAGTCATCACGGGGTATTGATTGCCGGATTGGTGAGCAGCCTGCTCTATGCGGTTGTGCATTTTGTTGAGCCTGATGGCGGTGCGCATCTGCTGGTGGATGGCGCATGGGTAGGTGGATGGCGGTACACAGGTGCTGCATTGGCCGGATTATTCCAACCATCGCTGTATTGGGATTCGTTTTTGTCGCTGTTCATGTTGGGGGTACTGTTTGCCTACCTCAGACATGAGTATGGATTGTGGACAAGCATCGCTTGCCACGCGGCCTGGGTGTTTGCACTGCGGCTTTTCAAAGAACTGACGGCTCGCGATATTCTCAATAGCTATCAACCCTGGACTGGATCATTCGATAACTTTATGGGTCATCTTGTTACTGTCTGGCTGCTATTGCTGCTGCTTGTGCTGGCCCGTCATTCGGGTCGTTTTCAACGCTTGCCCGGAGGGTAAGAATCCGTTGTATTGCTGGCAGCGCCGGTGGTGGGCGGTATTGCTCCGCCATCTTTGTCTCGGTGTGCGCTCGTGGGCTCGGGCCGGGTCCACAGGAAAGTGCTGACACCGATCAGAATAACCGCCTGGGAAACGATCGCCCACCAGGGGGCGCGCATCACAATGCTCAGAATGAACACCGCCACGATGCTGATCTGGGCGACAATTTTGACCTGTCGTGAGATCGCCTTTTCTGCCTCCCACGCGTGAATCGGTGGTCCCAGCTTGGGATGATTGAGCAACCAGGCATGCAGCCTTTCGGAACCCCGGCTGAAGGAAAAAGCAGCCAGTAAAAGAAACGGCGTGGTTGGCAGTAGTGGCAGAAAGGCGCCGACAACACCCAGTACGATGCTGATCCAACCCAGGGCAATCCACAGATAGCGCATCTCTCAGCGTTTTCTTCAACGGTTAAACAGGTTACAGCCTAACAGGTGTGCGAAAAAAAATGCGACAATAAGGTTTTTGCACCATCTAAGAGAACGAGAGAGAGGAGTTAACGTGAATTTCGACATTCCGCAGGACCTTCAGGACTATTTGCAGGAGTTGGATGACTTTATTGAAAAAGAAATCCTGCCGCTGCAGATGGAAAATGACAACAATCGATTTTTTGACCATCGGCGTGAAGATGCGCGCACCGATTGGGAGCGGGGCGGGTTGCCGAATGAAGATTGGGAACAGTTGTTGCACCAGGCGAAACGTCTGGCAGATGCCGCGGGTCATTATCGCTATCCGATGCCTAAGGAATATGGTGGCCAGGAAGGCTCCAATCTGGGTATGGCGGTCATTCGCGAACATCTCGCGGCCAAAGGTTTAGGTTTACACAACGATCTGCAGAACGAGCATTCGATCGTCGGTAACAATGTTGGCCTGCTGTTAATGATCCAATATGGCACCGAGGCACAGAAAGCCGAGTGGATTGACGATCTGGCTGAAGGCCGACGCGGGTTTGCTTTTGGGATTACAGAGCCGGACCACGGCTCCGACGCGACACATATGGAAACCAGCGCGGTGCGCGATGGTGATGAGTGGGTCATCAATGGCGCCAAAACCTGGAACACGGGCATCCACAAAGCCAAGTACGACCTTATTTTTGCCCGCACGAGCGGTAAGCAGGGTGACGGGGATGGCATCACCGCTTTTCTGACCCCCACGGATGCGGAGGGTTTTAAGGTCGAAGAGATGTTGTGGACCTTTAACATGCCAACAGACCACGGACGCATATCGATGCACGACGTGCGTGTGCCCAACGATGCTATTTTTGGTGGTGAAGGTCGTGGTCTGCAAGTGGTGCAGCACTTCTTCAACGAAAACCGCATTCGTCAGGCCGCATCCTCCCTGGGCGCGGCACAGTTCTGCGTCAATGAATCTGTGGCGTATGCCAAAGAGCGGGCGCCGTTTGGTAAGCCGCTCGCGACTAATCAGGGCATTCAGTTTCCGCTGGTCGAATTGCAGGCGCAATGCGAAATGCTGCGCGCGCTGATCCACAAGACGGCCTGGCAGATGGATTAGTACGGTGCTTTTTCCGTTTCGGACAAGGTTTCAATGTGCAACTACTGGGCGAATCGGCTTTGTTGTGACGCCGCAGACCGCGCTATGCAGGTGCACGGCGGCCTGGGTTACTCGCGGCACAAGCCGTTTGAGCACATTTATCGTCACCATCGACGCTATCGGATTACGGAAGGCGCGGAGGAAATTCAAATGCGGCGGGTGGCCGGGTACATGTTTGGCTTTATGAGTCAGCGGGCGCCCAAGGGTGTACGCGAAGACTGAACTTTCGAAGGATACGTGCATTGAGCGACAGCAACGACATCAGCGGGCCACTTGCCGCGGTACTGCAACGGGCGCTACCCGGGTTCGAACAACTGGTTGAAGTGGAGCGACTTTCGGGTGGCGCCAGCCAGGAAACGTATCGTCTGCAAGTAGTGCTGAACGGTGAGTCGCAGTTGCTCGCCATGCGCCGTGCTCCGGGGGGTGAAAGGGTTGAAGCCACGCCTGGCCATCCCGGGCTCGCGGTAGAAGCGCAGTTAATGCAATGCGCGCTGGCTGTGGGCGTCCCGGAGCCCCAGGTTCACTATGTGCTGCAGCCGGAAGACGGACTGGGCGACGGGTTTGTCATGCAGTGGCTTGAAGGTGAAGCGCTTGGGGCGCGCATTGTACGCTCACCGGATCTGGCTGATATTCGCCCGAAACTGGCGTTTAAGTGTGGCGAAATTCTGGGTCGCATACATAGTGTAGATCTGGCAGCCACCGGGCTGGATCAGGTATTGGATGTCATCAGCCCGGCAGACTATATTGAGCAGACGTGGGAACGTTACCGCTTGTTTGATACGGCGCAGCCGATGATCGACTATGCCGGCCGCTGGCTGCTGGAGCATCTGCCGGACGGGTTTATACCCAGCCTGGTTCACAACGATTTTCGTAATGGCAATATCATGTTCTCTCCTGAGGGTGTGGTGGCTGTCCTGGATTGGGAAGTAGCGCATATTGGTGATCCCATGCGTGACCTGGGGTGGATCTGCACGAACTCCTGGCGGTTTGGTCGCACGGACCTGCCTGTGGGCGGGTTCGGGCACTATGCCGATCTGTTTGCCGGCTACACCAGCGTTACTGGAGAGCCGGTTGATGAAGAACGGGTTAAATTCTGGGAGGTGTTTGGTTCGTTCTGGTGGGCGATAGGTTGTCTCGGCATGGCGGAGCACTATCGCACGGGACCTGACCAGACGGTTGAACGTCCGGCCATTGGTCGGCGCTCCTCCGAATGTCAGGTGGACTGCGTTAACCTGCTAATCCCCGGAGCGGTGGCGTTGTTGGGTACAGACGATGTTGAGGCTGACCTTGATATGCCGCGTATCGAAGAACTATTGGTCAGCGTGCGTGATTTTCTGCGCGCGGACGTCATGGAAGAAACGTCGGGCCGAACCAATTTTCTTGCCCGTGTGGCGGGTAACTCCCTGGACATTGTATTGCGCGATCGTCAATTGGGACCGGCAGCAAGGCAACAGGAACTCGGCCGTTTAAAAGCGCTGTTTGCGGAACATCCGCAGCAGACGCTGAACGACCTGCGGTGGCATCTGGTGCGCGGGCTGCGTGATGGCAGTATTGCGCTGGACACACCGGGTCTGGCCGAACATCTGCGGGCCACGGTGGTCAATCAGGTGGCCATCGACCAGCCAAAATACTCGGGGCTGCAAACAGCTTTGCAGAGTGGCGGTCAGGCCAGCGCCTGAACCTCAACCTTAATGCCGGTCATGTGTGACATGTTACTCAACGGGTCGAAGCTGCCGGGACCTGTGGGCAGCACGGCATTGATGTTAGTCCCGGGATGATTGCTGGCCAGACTCAGGCGCGTATTGCCGGCGTGACCCCACCCGTGGGTCATGGCTACAACACCGGGTTGCAGATCGGTGTCGGCCACCACGTTTGCGATGACCTGCCCGTAAGCTGAGCTCACCGTCACTTCGTCTTCCGCAGTTAAATTCAGTGCCTGCATATCACTCGGGTGGATATGCAGCGGATTGTCCAGAACATGGTCTCGCTTCAGCGATGGTAAATTGTGTAACCAGCTGTTAACCATATAGTTAGTGCGCAGACTGATCAGTTTCAGGGGTGCATCCTCCAGTTCGCCAATCAACTCGGCAAACTGTCCCTCGCTGCTGTGAATGCCACGTTGAATGAGCGGTGGAAAACAATCGATTTTACGCTCCGGCAGCTGTACCCCCTGTGCGAACAGTAGTTCCGGCTCGGGTTCGGATAACACCGCGGTCTGCCCGGGCGCACGGTGGAGACTGGCCATGCTCAGCCCGCAGCCTTCCAACTGACGATCCATACGTGCAAATAGATCATGTTGTGCATCATCCAGCGGTGAGCGCATACCCAGTGCCTGCTGCAGGCGGGCAAAAATCCACCACTCCTGGCGCCGTTCAAATCGGGCCGGAACCACGGCATCGGTAAACTGTACGTAGGGCTGGGGCTGAAAACCCAGCGATACGGAATTGATGTCGGCCCGCTCAAGCCAGTCGGTGGCAGGCAACAGGTAGTCCGCGGTTTGGGACGTTGCACTGGGGTAGATGTCGACGACAACTACCAGCTCGAGTTGCTTAAATGCGGCCTGCAGTCGCTCTTCACCACCCATGGATAACAGTGGGTTGCCGGACATACAGATCAGCCCCTTGATCAGGCCTTGTTCTATGTGATCAGCCAGCAGGTTGCCTGGCAGACTGCCGGTAATGGTTCGCAGTTCACCAAACGGTGTGTCAAAAAACGGATTGTCGGATTTTGGTTTACCCACGGTGGCAGCAGGGAAGTAACCCGGCGAATACAGATTGCCGCCGCGGCGCCCGAGGTTGCCGGTGATCAAACTCAACATCTGCACCAGCCAGTAGGCCAGCGTCCCTTGACGCCCCATGTTTACCCCGGTGGACATATGCACACTGGCGCCATCCGCGCTGGCAAACTCTGCTGCGATGTGCCGGATCTGCTCAGCAGGCACACCGACGACATCGGCCACTTTTTCGGCTGGGAATTGCGCCACGTAATCCCACATGGGTTCGATATTGCGCGCGTGCTCGTCAATCCATGCCTGATCATGCAACCCGGCACGGCGTACTTCGTGAATCAGCGCGGCCAGCAGATAGACGTCGGTGTCCGGCTTGATCTGCAGCAGTTCGCCACTGTTGGGCGTCACCGACTCAATCTTACGCGGATTGACGTGTACAACCTTACCCCCGCGACTCACGATGTCGCGCAGGGCGCCCATGGGATCAGTCATGTGCACAAAACTGACATGGGAGATTTTCGGATTTGAGCCCAGGCTCAGAAAGTACTGAGTGTGTTTAAAGTCCGGGATCGGGTGCAGGTTCGCTGTACCGAACACCGCTTCTGAGGCAGCAAATTTGTTGCTGCAGTCCTGGGTGCCGGATCCGAAAAAGTACTTTGTGCCCACCGCTCGAGCGAATTTGCGGACCGCGTCTCGGCCGGTGCTGTTAAACGCGCTGGGATTGCCGACGTAGAAGCCCAGCGCGTCAGCCCCATACTTCTCGCTCAGCCCGGTAATGCGCCCGGCGATCTCCTCTGCGGCGTCATCCCAGGAGATTCGTTCGAAGTTTGTGGTCCCGGATTGCCGGCGTTGGGGATAGTTCAGCCGATCAGGATCGTTGTGCAGCTCGGTAAAATTCAAACCCTTGTGACAGGCAAAACCCTTATGCACAGGGTGTGATTTGTCAGGCAATAACCGCACAACCTCTTGCTTTTTGGCGTCAACCTGAGCCACTAGGGCGCACTGTGGCTCGCAGATGCGGCAGTAGGTTGAAACTTGCTGGTGCGTGGTGCTTTTTTGCATGCTCATCTTGTTTTTCAGACTCTTGCTTTCGGACCTGTTTTCGGGCTCTTGTTTACCGACTCTGGTTTGCAGACTCTTTTTTACAGAGTGTTGTTTTCGTAGCGGGGCTTGCATACCCTGCGGACGCTCACAGAGCATAGCTGCAGTTACTGCGGATTGAAACCAACCCCGGGCTGAGCCGCCGCTGTGGCGCATAATCCGTTAGAGGACAACGTTTCGTGTCTGAAGAGTATCCAGTGTCTGAACAGTTTGAAGTATTTAACGATCAGGGAGCTTTGCTCGGCCGCAAGCCGCGTGATGAGGTTCACCGTTTAGGTTTTTGGCACAAGTCCGCACAGGTATTTGTATTTAACAGTGGCGGGCACCTGCTGCTGCAACGCCGTTCAGAACACAAAGATCTTTATGCCGGGTTGTGGGATTACAGCGTGGGCGAGCACCTGCAACCTGGTGAGAGTTACCTGGATGGCGCCCGGCGCGGGCTCTGGGAAGAGCTGCGTATTGCAGATGTCTGCCTGATCACGCTGGGTGATGAGCGGCGGGTGGCGCATGAGGGTCCGGACTACTACGACCGGGAAATGCAACAGGCTTTCCGCTGTGAGTACTCTGGCGCTTTGGTTGCTGATTCGGTGGAAGTGGCCGAGGTGCGCTACTTTCCTTTGCCCGAAATTGTTTCCTGGGTGCAACGTGACGCGGCCGTTTTCACCCCATGGTTTGTCGAAGATCTTGTCGAATTCGGCTGGCTTTGATGAGTCTCAGCTAGCGCTAAATTGCTCGGTGTAGACATTAAGTGCGGCGCTACCGCCGGTGTGCAGCATCACGACATCGGAGCTGTTCGCCAGATTACCGATGTTAATCTGGTCGATCAGGGCAGCCAGGGCTTTACCGGAATATACCGGGTCAAATAAAACCCCCTCCAGTTCTGCAGCCAGGCTGATGGCCTGCAGGGTCTCCGGCGTCGGCAGCCCATAACCTTCGCCGATGTAGGCGTGGTTAACGTGCACCTCGGCGGCACGCAGCGCGGCATTCTGGCCGAAACGATTGCCCATTTTCTCAAGCAATTGCCTAAGTCGTGTGCGCAAGTCTGCTGGATCAGGGTGATAGACGTTGATGCCCAGGATCTGTGTTGCACTCTGCGGACTGTCTTGATCGTCCTGGAGCAGCGCCATTCCGTAGATCAAACCCGCCTGAGTACCGGCAGAGGAAGACGCATGCACAATGTGGCTCGGCGCAATCTGTTGTGCTGCACATTGCTGGCTGAGTTCCTCTGCACAGCGGGCATAACCTAGTGCACCCAGCGCGTTGGAGCCACCGGCAGGGATGCGATACACGCGGCGCCCGTCCTGTTCCAGGCGGTTGGACAGTTCCGTGACATAGTCTGAGGCTGTGTCGGGTTCCAGCACATGCAGGTGCGCGCCGGTCAGTTTGCCTAGAAGGATATTGCCGCCGGTGGTGTAGTTACTGGCGCCAGATGGAACCTGGCGCGTCAGCGCCAGGTGGCATTGCAGTCCCAGTTTGGCGCACGCCGCAGCGGTCTGCCGTGCGTGATTGGATTGCACGGCGCCAAAGGTCATGACGGTATCGCAGTTCTGCTCTAGCGCTTCAGCCAGCAGGTATTCCAATTTGCGGGTTTTGTTACCGCCTGTGGCGAGTCCGGTACAGTCATCCCGTTTCAACCAGATCATTGGGCCGTCGAGTTCGCGGCTCAGCCGGGGCAGCGGCTCCAACGGTGTTGGCAGGTGAGCAATTTGGGTGCGACTGACAGTGTGCCAGGGAGCATCGGTAGATTTCTGCATGCGACGATTATGCCACAGCCATCATGGTTGCTGGTCAGTGGGTAATTGGTGCTGTTGTGCCCCAGAGCATCGCAGGCAAGCGGAAGCGCTGTGGATGCCATACTGCACAGCATGTTGCAGCTGCTGCGAGTTGGTTGTCCATCCTCGGCTTTGCATCTGGCTGGCAAAGGCGGCAAGGAACGCATCACCACAACCCGTTGGATCGACTGCAGCGACTGTTGGCACCGGGTACGTGGTGAGATCTGCCCGGCCGGCGAGCCGGACTTCAATAGGGGCTGCACCGCCCGTCTGCACGGTGTGACAGGTCGCATGTATTGGCGCCAGTTTCGCCAACGCGGTAATTTCGTGTTGGTTGCCAATTACCCAATCACTCAATGTGGCAATGGCGTCGATGTCCCTGGCTGCCAGTTGGTCTGCGTATTGCCCCGGGTTCCAGATCAGGCGCAGGCCATGAGCGCTGGCCCACTGTGCTGTAGTCAACATCATTTCAGCCGGATAGGGCGCTAGTAAGAGTGTCGCATCTGCAGCAATTTGTGTGGTCAGGGATTTCAGATGCGCCAGCCAGGCGTCTGTAGTTGGGACATGGCCCGGGTAGAAGCCGGTGAATTGATCACCATTCGGGTCGGCAATAATAATCGCGCGAGCGCAACGACCGGGACAGGTTAATAGCCCAGACTGACTCGCACCCTGCGCCTGGAGGTGCGCAAGGTAGTTTGCCCCGTCAGTGCCGCCATAAGCGGCAACCAGCAGCGGGGTTTGCCCCAGCTGTGCAAGATTGTAGGTCAGATTTCCACCACACCCGCCCAACTGTTCTTGCAACTGGTCCAGCTTACTGTTGCGCAGCGCTGCCGGTGGTGGCGGGAATACGGTTGCGGTGGTGGCAATTTGGTCGTAAGCCAGAGCACCCACGACAATAATCGTGTGCGCGGGCTTGGTTTTCTCCAGACTAGCGACCTTCTTACTTGGTGGATTTATTTTGTGGACTCGCGGCTTCCAGACTCGCCCAGAAGGCTAACTTACAGCGCGAAAGCAAGTCTAGATTATTGGCATGGTCCAGGCGCTCGAACAGGCGACGCAGGCGCGGTTGCCGGCTCAGCGCGCGTCGCGCAGGCGGCACCATCATCGCGTACAGCGCCACGGCAACAATAATAAATAAAAAACCGGGCAAAACCGGAAGCAGTAAGCCGAGCAGACCGAGAAAGAGAAAGCATGTTGCCAGAACGGCGGTGAAAAGGGTGTTCATGAAGGACAATTTACTTATGCATATATTCGACACTGTAGGTAAAGCAATCTACATGCCAGTCTGCAAATATCCGTTATATTACTGATTTTTAAAGTAAATTTTGCTCGTATGGATTGTTGGTATTCGCCGTTTTGACCACTTGATGGTCAAAATTCCTGGTCTAAATATGGTTTACATAGTCTCACAGCATTGTCATGTCGCGTTGTTATTCTGCGTGCCCTGTAAAGAATCTCCGGGAGTGTGTTGTGAAAGAACTCTTAGGCCGACAATTTGCCGTCGCTGACACTGTGTACCGGGTGGTGGACGTCCGCAATGTGGATGGCGAAGCCTTTGTGTATGCAGAAGTTGATGCGGAGCACAAGCCACAACAGCACAGCAAAGGCCCGGGCCGGGCAGCCTTTCGTTATGGAGATATAGAAGCTCAATTGCGGCCTGCTGAGATGCACAGCGCGCGCGCCTGATGCGCTGTCGTGTTTGTCAAATCACTTGTTGCGGTCAGCGCCGGTTAAAACCGGTTATACCCCGGTTGTGACGGGGATCGCCGAGTTTCGCAACAATAGACCATAAAATGTGCGCCTGAGGGCGATTGCGGGTGATCAATTCGATCGGTTTACAGGCGGATGCCGGCGACCACGTCGTGATGAGAACACAAGAAAGCAGATGCCGCGGACCACGGTGTGATGAGAAGTTATAGGGATAACAGCAGATGCAAACCAACCAACGCGAATTGGTAGTGTTGTACAACGCGGATGAAGAGATCCAGGCAGAGATGTATTTTGCGGATTTCGAGCTGCTGTTGGCCGGTCAGGGAACGCTGCCAGAATTTGCGGCCAGTTCAACGAAGGCCGCGTACTGCGTACTGGGTAATGGCCTGAAGTTGAAAGGCGTGGTGTTTTTTCTCTTTGATGTGAATGAAAACGGCGAACTCGATCCCGATTTCAATCTACCCCTTCAATATCTCGTGAAACAGGCCGGTATCGGCTGTGATTTGGGAGATGGTGGAATCCGCAAGGCCTCGCGAGGTCAGTGCCCGGTACCCTGGCATTCGATCAATTTGTGGGAACCGGAATCCAGTGAATCCTCCAAAGAAGGCGCTGACAACAATCGGGCTATGCTGACCCTGCAAAAGCGCATTTTCCGCAACCGGCTGAAAGTCAAAGCTCTGCTTTATGATGGCGAAGACACCTTTTTCAATGTAGATGACAGTCAGCTGGATGAGCTGACGGATGCAAACGGAGAGGGCGCCTACACGCTGCTGGAGGCAATCAAGCAGGCCCCTGCGCCAGCGCCGACTCACACTGACCTGCAGCCGAGTGTGCCGGACACACCCGCAGATTTCAGTGCCAAATTGAACGAGGTTTTTGGTGAAGCAGGCCGTTTGTCGCTGCAGGATTTGATCAGGCTGCACACGGAGCAACTCGAACAGGCTCGTCTCAAGTACCGCCAGGATATTGACCAGCAGCAGCTTGCGTACCTGGATCAGATGCGTTCTGCCCGGGAAGAAATTCACGGTCTGAAAGTTGCGCTGCGGCAGGAGCAGAGCCGCAATCGTCGGCTCCAGGAGATGCTGCGCGGAGACATTTAGTTTTCGCAACCGCGCAGTACAGTTCGCGGTTGCTTGCGAGAGAGGCCTAAATTCGCGGATCAACCAGGATCTTAACCTCACTCGGCTTTTCAGCCAGGCGTGCAAACGCGTCATCAAGATCGGCAAGGCCCACTGTGCCGGTATGTAGCGGATCGGTCTGAATCCTGCCATCGGCCACCAGTGCCTTGGTGATTTCGAAATCTTCATGCAGGTAAGCAATGCTGCTTACCAGACGCAGTTCTTTGACCATCCAGCCTGCGGCGTCAATGCTGGCGGCACTGGTTGCCACACCGACCATAGAGACCGTACCGCCGCGGCGCACCAGATCAACCGCCTGTTGAATGGTTGCGGGAATGCCGGCGCACTCAAACACCACGTCCGCGCCAACCTGTCCCAGATGAGACTGCATGGCCTCAGCAATGTCGTCCGTGGTCGGATCCAGCAGTAGGTCCGCGCCCAGTTCACCAGCCAGCGCGCGGCGGCTTGGCTCGGGTTCAAGCAGGATAATGGTGCCTGCGCCGCTGATTCTTGCGGCCTGCAAGACTAATAAACCAATGGGGCCAGCACCGATGATCACGACGGAATCGCCAAGTCTGACGGTTGTCCGGCGCAGCGCATGCACGGCTACGGTGGCCGGCTCGAGCAGACCCGCCTGTGCATCTGTGAGCTGGTGAGGAACCTGATACAAACGTTGCGCATCAAAAGCGATAGCCGGTGCAAAACCACCATGGGTGGCTGCCATGGGACCGACACCAATGGCACCTGCAAATGCTGTTTCACAGTGTTCGGCATCGCCTCGGTAGCAGGTTGCACACTGTCCACAAGCGCTGCCCACGCCAATAGCAACCCGATCGCCTTCTTTGCAGTTGTGCACATCTGTGCCGATAGCACTGACATGGCCCACCCATTCGTGGCCGCAAATGGCAGGGTTGTATGGGTGACCCGACAAATAGGCATGCAAATCGGTGCCACAGATACCGCAGTAACTGATATCGACAACAGCCTTGCCCGGGCTGGGTTCAGGGTCGGGCATGTTCACGAGTTCAATTTTTCTGGTCCCGGTAACTAAGCCTACTTGCATACGTGTGCAATCCCCCTTCGCTGCTGATTGTGTGAGCCCATGTGTGGCACCCAGGCCTCCCCACGGCGGGTGCAAGCGTGCAAGAGTACCGCAAAATGGGGTATGGTGGCTCGATTGTTGCGGACAGATTGGCGTCATCATGCAGATTGAAATTTTTTCCGATGTGGTATGTCCATGGTGTTTTATTGGCAAGCGGCGCCTGGACAAGACGCTGCAGGCGGCAGATCTGCAAGAAACTGATATATCCCTGCGCTGGCGACCCTACCAGTTGCATGCCAACCTGCCTGACGCAGGCGTCGATCGGCTCGACTATCTGCAGCAGCGCTATGGCCCGGATGCTGATCCTGGGCGTATTCCCGAACGAATCCGCGCGGAGGCAGAGGATGAGGGTATCGAGTTGCGTTTCGACCTGATCAAACGCACGCCGAATACGCTGCTGGCCCATCGTTTACTTGAATTTGCCGTACCCCACGACAAACAGCACGAACTCGCCGAAGCCTTGTTTATTGCCTATTTCTGCCAGGGTAAGGACGTTGGTAAACGGGATGTGCTTGTAGAAGTCGCCGCAGGGGTTGGGCTGGATTCTGCGGCCGCAGCGGAATTCCTGTCCAGTGATGCCGGTACCGCTGAGGTGCAGCAACAGCTTGCACGAGCGCCGGAGTTGGGAGTGAGTGGAGTGCCGGGTTACTACATCGCCAACGCGTTTCTCCTGCCTGGTGCGCAAACCAGCGAAGTCATGGGGCAAATAATTAACCGGGTTAGAGAGCGGATCGAAAGTGGCGCAATCGCGAATTGAACTGCGCTTGGCGGAAGCGCGCGTTCACCTGTATTTCACACTGTTATGACAGGATATTTATGGTGCCTGCGTACGCTTTGACTTGAATTGACAGGATACGAAAGAGACAAGCAGATGGTAGCTGTTGGAAATCACAAAAGTGTGCTGCTGGTGGAAGACAACCAGGATCTGGCGGCAACCGTTGGTGAGTATCTGGAAGCCGGTGGGTATATTCTCGATTATGCCGCGGATGGTCTCACGGCCATGCATCTGGCGGTGACGGAAAATTACGACGCTATTGTGCTGGATCTGAATATCCCGGGCATTGATGGTATTGAGGTGTGCCGACGTCTGCGCAACGACGCGGACCTGGATACCCCAGTCGTGATGCTGACCGCCCGGGATCAACTCCAGGATAAAATCACCGGCTTTGATGTCGGTGCAGATGACTATCTTGTGAAGCCGTTTGACCTGGCTGAGCTGGAAGCACGCATCGAGGCGAACATCCGGCGTGCGAAAGGGCACGTCTCCAGGCTTGAAGTTGCGGACCTCTCGCTGGATCTGCAGACAATGGAGGTCAGTCGTGCCGGGCAATCCATTCATCTGTCCAAGACACTGTTCGAAATCCTCAAGATTTTGATGCGCGAGTCGCCCAAAGTGGTGAGCCGCGAGTCTTTGGAAAAAGAGCTCTGGGGAGATGACTTTCCTGAGAGTGATCCGTTGCGAAGTCATCTATACGTGCTGCGCAAGTTGATCGACAAACCGTTTGATACCGCCTTGCTGGAGACTTCTGCCGGGCACGGTTATCGCATCTGCGACCCTAAAGCCTAGCGTTACCCAGCGCCGAACAACACCTTGATGGTCGTGCCGCGGCCTTTCGCGCTGACCACTTCCAATTGCCAGCCACAGCGGTCAACCAGACGTCTGACGATGGCCAGGCCCAAACCGTAGCCGCCGTTAGCCATTTGTGGATCACCGCGAAAAAATGGCTGGAACATGCGTGCCTGAGTGTCCTCATCCATCCCGATGCCGGTGTCAGTAACCGCCAGCTCTTTTTCGGTAATGTGCACATCAACCCGGCCGTCCTGAGTGAACTGCAGGGCATTGGAAATGAGATTCGAGGTCAGGATCTCGATAACGCGAGGATGTCCATTGGCAATGACCTTGGCGTCGCTGGTCATGCTCAAAGTGTTGTTGGTGTTTTCTGCCAGCGGCTGCAACGCTTCCACCTGCTTCTGTACCAGAGCGGTGGCGTCAAAGGCGTTCGCCGGCTCAACAAAACCGTCTTCGCGCGCCAGCATCAACAGGGTTTCCACTAAAGTTTCCATGCCTTCGACGGAGCGGCGCATGCGATGCAGGATTTTGCCGTCTGCGTCGCTAAGGGATTGGCGCCTTTCGAGCAGATCCAGAGAACCCTTGAATACGGCGATTGGCGTGCGCAGCTCGTGGCTGGCGTCCCGGGTAAACAGGCGCTCGCGCTCGACAAACTCGTCCAGGCGCCGCCCCAGTGACTCCACCGCCGCGATCATGCTGGACACCTCAGCATCTGCAGGATCACGCAATACATCCAGTTCAAACCGGTGCTGATCTTTTGCATTCAGATCGATACTGTCGATGTATTTTGCCAGGCGCACGATTGGTGACACGGCCTGCTGCGACCAGCGATAGGCAAGGAAAGAAAGCCCGTAGATGACCAGCAGCACCAGAGACAGCGGCGCGATGCCGTAGAGAAAGGCAACGTCCGAGACAGCGTCACCATCAAACAACAGATATAACGTGTTGTCGCCTTGCCTGGAGGCGTGAAAGATCGGCAACCGGTCACCCAGCTCAATGCGCCCGTAGTCGGTGTCGGCGTTCAGCAATGCCGCCGGAATATTGCGCTCGGGTGAACCAGGGCCGCTGTGCAGAAAACCCATCAGGTTGTCGGTGTTGGGGACCGGCTGGGCCGGGTTGTTCGCGTACAGTTGCCAGAAGTGAGCGGCCTCACCATCCAGCGCGCTGCGCATCAGCAGATCCTGCACCAGGGTGTTGGTGACGTAGATACCAGAAACCGTGGCGACACTGATAAGCAGGATCTGGAGGGTAAACAGACGTACAAGTTTGGCACGTATGCTAACTTTGCGCATAAGGCAGTTTCTGTTGCTTGAAGGTCACATAGAATAACGTACCCCAGGCAATGGAAATCAACACAATTCCTTGTGGATTGCTGATGTCTACTGCACCAAATCGCTCTCCAGCGAAGTAGGACAGTGGTGCTGAGCAGGCTGCCATAATGGCCGCGAGCATCGGTTTGTTTTTCAGGAACGACAGGCTGTAGTTCACGGTGAGCGCCAGACCCATCCACATGAAAATAATCCAGACCGGTGCCAGCAGGGTGCCGAAGTCCAGGATCCCGAGTTGGATCCAAAGGGTATCGACCGCGGCGCCAATAAGCGCTGCGCCGCTCAACAAGGTCAGATCCTGTCGCCAGTTACCAGCGTATGCCATGAATAGCAGAAGGGTGGACAGGCCAAACAGTCCCCATAATGTACCGCCCAGCACGCAGGCGAACCAGGTCGCTTGAAACAAAATCGCATTCACAATATTCATGTTTGCATGGTAAAGCGGCGCGGTGAAATGCTTGTGAAAAGAGACAGTTACGTTCTTTCACCCGTGATTCACAGCGGCCGGATTAAGTTGGCAGCATGAACACTTACATCGAAAAAATCAGAAATCTGACCCGGGTGTTAAGCCG
This sequence comes from Pseudomonadota bacterium, assembly GCA_039196385.1. Lineage (GTDB taxonomy): Bacteria > Pseudomonadota > Gammaproteobacteria > Pseudomonadales > Azotimanducaceae > UBA4421. Next base: position 5,217 of record JBCCUW010000014.1, on the reverse strand, counting down.
TTGCTGGCAGCAACGGACTCCTGTCAGTTGCATTGCCATATTGGTAGCTTCCGTGCCCTCAGGCCTGAGCTGGGCAGGGGTTGAAGACCGACATGTACCGACTGCGGATCAATGGCGGTTTAATGTCTCCGTGGGTGACCGCACCCTCGGCACGCACAGCTTCAGTAAGTTACCCACCGACTCAGGTGGGTATGAAATAAACAGCCGCGCTGACTTCGAGGCCCGTGTGCTATTCGTTAAAGCGTTCGAGTACCGGCACCGTTCTAATGAGCAGTACCAGCACGGTTGTTTGCAGGCCCTCGAATCGCGCACTGTCACGGGTGGTGATCGCTTCCAGGTGGCTGCAGAACCGGCGGGGCCGGCGCAGCTTCGGGTTACGGCGATTGCGGGTAGCGACAGTGGCGACGCGGCGCAACTCCTTTCCGGGTGCCTGATGAGTTTTGCCTATTGGGACAAACGCATATTAGAACAAGAGGCGCTGCTGAATTCGCAGACCGGAGAGTTGGTGCCAGTGCAGATACAGCCTGGTGAAGTGGCGCTGTATAATGGCGTGGAAGCCCAGGCTTACGATCTGGTGAGTGCTGGCACCGCCGCCGAACCGATGACCATTCGGATCTGGTATGCGCAGTCCACCGGGCGTTGGGTGGGACTTGAGTCCGAGCTCGAAAACGGTCGAACCTTGCGTTACGAATTGGCGCTGCCAGATCTGGCGTCTGCTGGGTATGGACCGACGCTGTACCCGATGCAATCAGGAACAGCCCAATGATCCGGCGTCTGCTGGGAATCGGAACCCTTTTAGTCATGTTTAGTGGTTGCACCAGTTCAGCTCAACAATCTCCGTTACCGGTCACCGAAGACCTCGACCTGCCGCGGTTTATGGGCAAGTGGTACGTGATCGCCAACATTCCGACCGTGTTCGAACGGGATGCTTATGCAGCTACCGAAGAGTACCGCTGGCTGGGCGAGCAGAAAGTGGCCACAACTTTTCGTTATCGAAAGGGCAGTCTGGATGCAGAATGGCGCGAAATGAATCCCACTGCTTTTGTTGACGAGCAACGCCCGGGCGTTTGGAAGATGCAGTTTGTCTGGCCATTCAAAGCCGACTACCGGGTGATGTATGTAGATGACGCGTACACTGTAGCGATTGTTGGCCGAGAGAAACGCGATTACGTCTGGCTGATGGCGCGTTCGCCGCAGATGGACGCGGCCGCCCTGGATGCCAGCATTGAACGAATTGCGCAAGCCGGTTACGACATCACTCAGTTGCGTATGATCCCGCACCCCGGCGCGCCGGAGGTGGCCGCGCAATAGGCGGCCGCACAAAAGCTGGCCACGCAAAAGTAATCTCTGCCTAATCGCCGCTTGTCACATTTCCCCTGCAGCAGACGTCCTGTCTCAAATACCCTAACAACAGGACCTGCTATGCGAGTGATTGGCCTTGCGATTAAGTATGCAATATCTAAATTCGCCAAGCGTTATGACTACAACGTGGACTATCTGCATGCCATGGAAGCGAGCGCGCCTGGCAGTCTGTGGCGTTACGCGTTAACTGCACCTCTCGCTCAGCGTCGCACCACAGTACCGCCTCAGGCCTATTTTGCCGCCAAGCTGATAGCGGCCAGGCAACAGGACTGTGGGCCATGTGTGCAACTCGTGATTAATATGGCGCGGGAAGCCGGTGTGAATGAGCAAACGCTATTGGATGTGTTGGCGGAAGACGATGGGCTGCTGAGTGAGGATGCGTTGCTGGCGGTACAATTCAGTCGCGGTGTCCTGGCTGGCGTAGCGGACCCGGATGTGGCTGCCGCGGTAACCCGCCGTTGGGGTCAAGGTGCGTTGGTAGACTTGTCGTTAGCGGTGGCGTTTGGTGGCTTTTATCCCGTGCTAAAACGCGGTTTGGGGTACGCGCAGAGTTGTTCGCTGGCGCCTCACACCGGCTTGGGCAGGACAAAATTTGGTGTTACCGGCTGACTGAAACTGTGTTTGGAGATCGTGTTATAAACGTGCCCGCACGAGCTGCAATGAATAATGTAGAACCAGGGTTGTTTTGCGCGTGAGCGTTCCTTGCTGGGTGTGCTGACAATCTTGTCCACGCCCTGCACATTACAGGCCGGGCATCTTGGTGGCGCTGGCTCGGTCATGTTTGAATCCACGATCGCTATGGCATAAGCGGCGCAGTTTAAAGAATATTATGATCCATGTCGTGTGCCGGAATATGGTTGTGCACGTGTCCGACAATTTTTGCTGGTACCCCAGCGACGGTGACGTTGGCCGGCACGTTTTCCAAGACCACGCTGCCAGCGCCAACTTTGGCATTAGTGCCGACCTCGATGTTACCGATTATCTTTGAGCCTGCCGCTAACAGCACTCCCTGGCGGATCTTCGGATGTCTGTCACCCGAGGTTTTGCCGCTACCGCCTAGAGTCACGGAGTGCAGTATGGAAACATCGTCTTCTACTACGGCTGTTTCACCGATCACGATACCTGTGGCGTGGTCCAGCATGATACCCGAGCCGACGTTGGCCGCCGGATGGATGTCCACACCCAAAGTCACGGAGATCTGGTTCTGGAAAAACTGCGCCAGCGTGCGCCGTCCTTGCTTCCACAACCAATTGGCGACGCGGTGTGCCTGCAGCGCATGGAAACCCTTGAAGAAGAGAAACGGTGAAGACAGGTCTTCACAGGCCGGGTCTCTGGTGTAGGTTGCCAGAATGTCGATTTCGGCAGCATGCAGCAGGCTTTCATCCTGTTCCATGGCTTCGTCGATGACGTCCCGGATTAACATGGTCGGCAACATGGGATTGTCCAGCTTGCTTGCCAGACGAAAACTCAGCGCTGCACCAAAAGAGGTGTGATTCAGGATAGTGGCATGAAAATAACTGCCCAGAATGGGTTCCTCCTGGGCTTTAGCTTCAGCTTCACTGCGCATCAGAGGCCAAAGGTCACCGGGACCGGAGACCTCGTGCAACGGCGTGTCAGCACGTGCAAGTACCTGGGTAAAGCGATCTGCCAAGGGGGCGGTTAAGCTGCTCATCGTGTTTCACCATGTTCAGTGCGGCGCACTGGCCCTCAGATTCTGCATCATCTTGCCGGGCGCCTATCGATTGCTGCGAAGACTATGCATCTGCACGGGATTTGCAACTACCAAATCGTGCTGAATTTATAGCGCGTTCACGGGTCCAGCCTGCAGATTTGCCGGTTTCAGTCAATGATTGTGACCGTACGCGGGCATGTGTAGGCTGTGTTCGCTATGAATGATGGCGCAAAAAAGATCATGTTCAACACGGTGGCGGTCGTCGCGCGACGTTTGCGTAAGGACATTGCCGAAACCGTCCTGGCAGTGGAGCAGGTTCTGCGGGATCAGGGCGTTGCAGTGGTGTTCGAAGATGACACGGCCGGGTTTCTGCCCGCCAACGGCCACCAGCGGCGCATCATGCCCCGCGCTGAATTACCCGACGCCTGTGACCTGATTGTGGTAGTTGGCGGAGATGGCAGTCTGCTGGGTGTTGCGCGGGAAATTGCGCACAAGCAGGTGCCTGTGGTGGGTGTCAATCGCGGGGGGCTGGGTTTTCTGGCAGGGGTTTCGCCGGATCAGTTAACCGTCCAGTTGCAAGCCATCCTGGCTGGCGACTTCGGCTCTGAAGATCACTTTTTACTCGCCGCGAAAGTGATGCGGGATGGCAAAGAAGTGGCAGCTTCGACGGCCTTGAATGACGTGGTGGTCCACCCGGGCAGCATGGCCCACATGATGGAATTTGCCCTGTGGATCAACGATGAATACGTCTACGATCAACGCTCAGATGGGCTTATTGTTGCCAGTCCCACCGGCTCCACGGCGTACGCGTTGTCAGCCGGTGGGCCGATCATGCATCCCAGCCTGGATGCCATTGTGATTGTGCCGATGTTTCCGCACACGTTGACTTCACGGCCTCTGGTGGTGCGGGGTGATGCGAATATTCGGATCAAGGTTTTGCGTGCGAAAAAAACCGCACCGCGCCTCAGCTGCGATTCACAGGTGAACGAGGGACTGCAGATTGCGGATGAGGTTCATATCAGCAAATTCTCCACGCCGCTTAAGTTACTGTATCCCAGCGGCCATGATTTTTTTGAATCCTGCCGCAGTAAACTCGATTGGGCCAGCCGTCTGGGTGGTGCTGACAACGGCTAACGTGGAGAGCGGCTGGCGCAGATAACAGCTGGCGCAGATTACAGCTAGCGCAGATCATCCGGGTGATCAATGTCCTGAATAATGCCGCTGTCCGCAACTGCTACACGTATGATGTGACTGCGGTTAGCGCGCAACAGGCGACGTGCCCCCTCATCACCCTTGGATTGGGCAATCTGGGCGAAATACGCGGCATGCCAGGCCATCGGGTGGCAAGTTTTCTGGTCCAGCTTCAGCGACGCCTCATTGGTGGTTGCCAGAAACTCAGCGTCTAGAGCAGGAACCACAATCTTACCTTCCGGTGCGGAGAGTGCTTTTGCTTTGAGCGTCTGCAGTGTATGTGTTGCGATATAGGGCATGTCCATCAGGGCGACAAACGCCCATGCCCAGGTAAGGTTGGTAAAACCTGCCGCCAGAGAGTGACCCATACCCAGATGAGCCTGTTCGGCGACCACGGTTTCGAGATCGAGCGCCGCTAACTGTTGTTGTAAGCGGTCGTCGTCTGGTCGTACGACAACCCTGACGTGATCAAACACCGCACAGTATTTACTGCATGTGATCTTTGCCACCGGTTGGCCGTCAATTTCGGCGAAGCGTTTGTCTGTGCCAAACCGCCGACCGTAACCTGCCCCAAGAATTACCGCGCCGACGGACTCAGGGGCGGTTTGGTCCACGTCGCTCATGCGCCAGCGCTGACAGCCTCCAGCTGGTCAATGCTCTGTTTGAGCTGCTGTTTTCGGACTGCAGTAATTTCCGCCAGGATGGCAATGGCGATTTCCGGTGGCGTTTTACTGCCGATTGGTAAGCCGATTGGGGCGTGCAGTTTGGCCAGTTGTGATTCGCTGACATCAAGTGCCAGTAGTCTTTCGCGCCGACTGGCGGAGGTGCGACTGGAACCCATGGCGCCAATGTAGAAGGCATCCGTGGTGAGCGCCTCCATCAAACCCATGTCGTCAATGCGCGGGTCGTGGGTGAGGGCAACAATTGCGGTCGCCTGATCTTTTGCGTGAGCCCTGACGGCGTCATCAGGCATATCATTAATTTTGCGCACG
>JBCCUW010000013.1:0-22396 GCA_039196385.1 Pseudomonadota bacterium | reverse complement strand
CTAACTTGTTTGCTGTGGATGAAAAGGCGGAACTTAACGAGGTACTGTAGAATAATGCAACCTAGATCAGGAATCAATGCGCTCACATCACAATAACAAGTGTGTGGAAGGATTAATGCACGAAATACTGTATTTGGCCGTGTGATCCCTTTTCGTAGCCCGGCGGTTGCGCAACTGGGTTTTGCTTTCCAGAAAACGGCAGCGGCCCGTCGGGGTGGTGTGACGAGTACTAGCGTATGATGGTTTTGTGTTTAAGTTCGAACCACGGACTGTCGCCACCGGCTCCGGCTCGTCGTTTTGCGAAAAGTCTGCCTCCGGTGACCAGGTCGTCACATTGAGTCAGTACGGTTCTGGCTGCTTCACGCAGGTTGTAGCGCAGGTGATTTACCGCAAGCGCTCGTAACAATGAGTACTCACGGTTAGCACGGGCAAGGTCCATGTATTCGTGCAGTACCGGCGCCAGCGCGGTGCCTTTAACGGGCATCCGTCGGACCAGCGCCATGTCCAGTGGGCCTTTGAATGAGGCTGGATGCTCGTCAAGCAGGTGCAGTCCGATGCGGGTGCGAAGGCACTTGTAGCACTATCCACAGTTCTCGACATGGTCGTGCCAGCAGACGAGGATATGGTCCAACGCATCGCTGTGTTCCGCCAGAAAGCGCATTTTGCCCAGGCGGTGGTGAATACCTGCATCGTGTATCAGCTGGACGCCCTCGGACGACCACAAAGGATCTGTTAGCGCGTGGGAGCCCCCGGGTACCAATTCATCAAAGGCGTAGCTGGAAGGGATGAGAAATTTGCGCAAACCCAGCAGGTGTGCAACCGAGGCGAGAAATGCACCAAAAATCAGGTATCGCTGCAGCTTGAAAGCGCGGTAGAACGCCAGCGCGTTGGTCTCTACCACGATTAACGGTTTGTTGTAGCGCGCTGCCTGCTCAGCCAGCGCGGCAATCGTCTGCGCTGATGCCTCGTTACCGGGTTCGAATTCAAAACCGTCAATGTGCACCAGGCAGGATATATCGCTGGCATGACGCAGCATGGTGTAGTGACTATCAACGCCACCGGAAAAGCTGGCGCCCACCTGCGCGGTTGTCTGATCGCTCACGGGCGTGGGTGTCTGGTGGGTTGCGAGGTTGTGCGTAAAAGGCTGTAGAGGGGGGCACCATGCTCTGAATATGTCCTGCAGCAGGGGCAGGCTATCCAGCAATCGAGGAGAAACCTGATATGGCTCAGGCAGTTCAAGCTGACCGGGTGGTTGATGGGCGTGTCTTGCCATCGCCGGAAAAAATGCGAGGCACGACAAGGCATCCGCAATGTTGCCGTGGAAGTGCTGGTCCGGCAGACGAAACCAGACGGATTCGCCCGCGATGTCTGCGCTGATGCGGGTGTAGCCAGCGGCGGTGGCGACCTCAATATTGTTGATCAAGCCGTATATCCTCTGTTACACAGGCACGCTTTACCGCGCAGTGTTAGCGGCTAGCGCAGGCGATGCTCAGTGCCGTGGCAGGGTGTCAGGTAAATAGCCCGCATAGGTTCTTCGACGTCCGCCGTGTGCCACACCCCGCGTGGGTTGATAAGAGTGTCCCCGGCCTGGAAAGGTAGCCGTTGTACCCCGCCGGGTAACTCCTGTAGCAGTGTACCTCGGCCCGACAGCACAATGACCAGTTCTTCGCCATCCTGATGACACTCCCACGCTGGCCAATCTGCGTCGGTTTGTTCGATCATCACTAACCTACCGGGCGAGGTTTCTGAGCAGTGTTCTGCGATGTACCGGCTAAAATCGGCACTTTCAAAGTGAAACTCGGTCAGCGGTACGGCAGTAGACTGCGTTGCCCCGTAGCTGTCGATGTGGATGGGAGTTTTGCTGAGATCAAAGGGACCGTTGTGCATGGTGAGCTCCGTCGTGTGAGTTGGCGGCAGCATAGCCGGGTGCAGGGGCTTCTGGCTTGGACAAATTTTACCTGACTCAGGCGCAAGTCCTGCATGTTAGCAGCGAGCGTCACCGGCGCAACTGAGGTATCCTGCAACAGTTGCATGGCTTTGGATGGGCTGGATGAAACCATATGTTGTCAGGCTGCAACGAACGTTGCTGTATTTGTCGCTCACTCTGCTGTGGGGCTGCGGAGGTGGTGGCTCAAGCAGCGACCCGGATCCCGGTCTGATTGGGGTTACGCCAACGGCAGATGCATTGCTGATCAGTGATGCGCAGCCGCTGGACAACGCGGTGGCGGTGGATCCGGTCCAGCAGAATCTATTTGTCTCTCATCTGGGGTTTGACGGTTTATCCACCAGTTACACGGGCGATTGTACCCAGGGTGTAGCGGTGCGGCACGCGGTGCGATCGCTGGCCGATGCTCAGTTCACTGAATTGGTTGATCACAAGGTGCTCTGCCCGGAACTGCAGGACAACCGTAGTTATGCGTTGACGGTTGTGAACGAAGCTGCTGATGGTGATCGGTTCGAAACCCCGCTGAGCTTTTCTACCGGGGTGGCAGGCTCGGTCGGCGTGACGGTGACCGATAGTGTCAGTAGCCCACGCAGTGCCGTGCAGGCTGCTTTTGCAGATTATCTTGCCGGTGCTTTTCTTGATGATCTCGAGTTGCCGGCGTCCGTCGATACCTTGGTGACCGATGCCTTATTGTCACTGGCGGGCGGCTGGTCCAATCTGATCAGTCCGGGCGCCATCTACGGTGTGACCAGTGAGCAGGTCCGCTACCGCTCGCGCCAACCAGACGGCAACAACACAACCGAGCTGTCGGGTCTGGTGGTGGTACCTGACACCAGCGGTGCTTTTACCCCGCGGGAGCAGATTATTGTGCTCGCACATGCCACTGGCTCTACGCCTGGAGATCTTGAACCTACCAACGCCTGGTTTCTGCTGGCCAACATTCTTGCCTCGTATGGTTACCTGGTAGTGGCTCCGGACAATTGGGGGCGCGGGGTATCGTCAGCGTCACCCGAAACCTACCTCATGGCTAACCGCACGGCAGCAAACGCACTGGACATGGTGCGGGAGGTTATCGCGGATGGCCGCTATGCCGCATACACCGCGAGCACGGACCGCCCTCGCCTGGTGTTGATCGGCTATTCTCAGGGTGGGCATACCGCGCTGGCGTTGTGGCAGGGGGTGATTACCCAGGCGGCTGAGGAACTGGCGATAGATGCGTTGTATGCGGGTGGTGGGCCTTACAATCTTTATGCAACCTTTGAGGGTGTGCTGCAGCACGCTCAGGATACTTGTGCGGATACCGAATATTGTCGCGACGTAAACGATGAGACGACGGTACCTTTTGCGACCAATCGCGTGTTGCCCGGATTTATCACTTATACAGATACGGGTTTGAACCTGGCTGATCTGGTCAATGGTGATACATTGGAGCAGGCTTTTGTTGATGGTTTTCTGGCCAACACCGCTGAGTATGACGCGCTAAAAGCGATGCTGTTCCAAAGCAGCTTCACCAACGTAACTAATCCGCTGGAAGCTTGGGGTGAAGGTCGGGACTCGCAGCTGATCTTTTACCATTCCGAATTTGACCGGCTGGTGCCGCAGGCCAATGCCAACGAGTTGGTGGCGTTGCTGGAGACGGATTTCAATGTTGATTATCGCGCAGACGCTTGCAGTTCCCTGGGTTATCAGACACTGTCCGGCCTGACGCCCGGCATTGTTGGCGTGGTGCACGCGGTATGTGGCCTCTCGATGATCGATGAGGTAGTAGCGGAATTGCGATGACAGCGCCCAGGCTCAGCTGGCAACTGACACAGACGCTGTCTTACATCAGAGCAATGTACAAGCCATACAGACTGGCGCCGACGATGCAGGTAAAGGAGCCGATAATGCCTGCCTGGCGAAACATGATGTTGGCATTTTCGCCCATTCCCGGAACATGCAGCAGGCGTGCGCCGATAAACACCGCAGCGAGAATGCCGAGAATTGTCTGCGCTCCGCCCATGAATTCCAGCAGTGCCAGCAGAATAAGAAAAATAGGCACGTACTCAGTGAAATTGGCGTGGGTCCGAATACGATATAGCAGATCGTTGTGCCCCTCGTCACCAATGCCCACTTGATTACTGACCCGCAGCGCAATCACGCGTGCACTCAGCCAGACGAACATAAGGCCCAGGATCGAAGCGCTGATTAAGGTAATGGGTAAAGTTTGCATGATGTTGTCCCCCTGATTTGTTGAGTGTCATTGTCAGTGCAGGGAGGGTGTTGGCGCAAGATCACCCGGTGTGGCGCACCGGTAACTTGTGACGGCCCCAGAACAGAAAGGGCGCGACGCGTTCGCCATCACCTTCAAGTTGCAGGTTGGGAAACCGGCGCGCCAGCACCTCCAATGCAGCCTGGGCTTCCAGGCGGGCGAGTTCCCGTCCCAGACAAACGTGTATTCCCAGACCAAATGACAGAATGTTCTTGCGGGGGCGATTCACGTCGAACACGTGCGGCTGTGTGAATACAGCGGGATCGCGGTTCCCAGCACCGTAATGCAGCAGGATTTTGGTGTTTGCGGGTATAGGGGTGTCGCCTATCTGCAGGTCTCTGGCGGTGGTGCGAAACAGGCCGAGTAGCGGCGGGTCGAAGCGCAGGCTTTCCGTGATCGCCTGTTGTGTCTCCAGGTTGCCGGCGCAGAACTCCTGCCACAGGCCGTTAGCCAACATACGCCAGACAAAATTGGTGATCAGGGAGGTTGTTGTTTCGTTACCCGCGACAAACAGTTGCAGGATGAGGCCAACCGCCTCGTCGTCGGTCAACTGCACGCCGTGCTGTTCAGCCCGCGCAATCCGCGCTAACAGTCGATCATCATCTGTGGATCGTCGCTCGTGCAGAAGCGCGACAAGATATTCGCGCATGCGCTGTTGCTCTGCTTCATAAGGCGTTGGGTCCTGAGCAGAAAGTGCCGCACCGATGGCATCAGACCACAGCTTAAATTGCTCTATGTCATCGGTTGGGATACCGAGTATGTCGCAGATGATAGTAACCGGCAGCGGAAAGGCGAGCGCGTCGTGGATGTCCCAGGCCGGTTGGTCGGCGACCTGATCGAGCATGGTTTCGGCCAGGCTGTACATCCTGGCGCGGAGGCTGCTGATGGTGCCGGGTAGAAAATCTCCCTGTACCAGCTTGCGATAAAATGTATGCGTTGGTGGGTCAGAGACAACCCCGGCAGCTGGTGCAAAGTTGGGTCCCTGGCCGTGCCCACTGAGAAAGTCGTGAGGCCGGCGCAGAAGGTCGCTGATGTCTGCGTATCGCGAGACGATGTAGAAAGGCGGATCAAAACTGGTGAAGTGGGTGCAGCGTGGACCGTTCAGCAAACGCTCAGCGGAAATGGACGGATCGGCCATTTCTTCCGGGGACATGAGCGTAACGGCGGGTTGCATATCGGCAAGCTAGCATGCGTCTGCCATGTACGCAATGCAGGGCAAACGCGGTAATCTCGGGTCTCGTTCTTGTTGCCGCTTGTGATGCGCATGGGAGAGATGATGTCTGTTGCTGATCGACTAGATATTGAGCAGAACCTGAACAGGTACGCGCACTATATGGATAGTGGGCAAAACGACCAGGTCGCCACCCGCTTGTTCGCTGAGGACGCGAGCGTGGATGCTGGCTTACCTACCCTGATTACGGGGCGCCAAGCGATTCATGACTTTTATACTGCGTCGCCCATGATTCCGCTACTTGGGGTGAACGCGGAGGGGGTATGCCACATGATGACCAATATCATAGTTGACGTGCAGGCGGACCGCGCGCGTTCTAATGCGCGGGTGTTGTGTTTTTTCTGGTCTATGGATGGAGGTTCGCCCCATCGGCCTGCAGACTCTGTGCTGTTGGGCGCTTATCAAGATGACCATGTGCGCACCGCCGCAGGCTGGCGCATCCAGCATCGTCGGGTTTGCTCGTTTGGGACCAGTGTTGCGGCCGGTCGTGCGCCGGACTATCTCAGTGCCATTGTAGATGGGGTGGCAGCCAGACTGCCGGACTGGCCCTGAAACCAGCGTGCGCTACTCTAGAACTAATGTCTCACCCACTGCGCGTCAGAAACCAGGCAGATCCCACCGGAAATCGAAAGCATGGGACGCACGCCCTCAACAATTTTTGTCAGTGTTTCTTCATCGTCACAGGCGATGAGAAAGATGCAGTTGGTGGAGGTGCCGGTCAGTTCGTCTGCTCGGCGATAGCCTCGATCACCACGGCCACTGGCCCGGTCAATCAGGGTGAACCCCGGGGCGCCCAATTCTGTCAGCAGATCCGCAGTGCGGGTTGCCAGAGCCTGCTCAATAACGATTTCGATACGCTTGCAAGGTTTCATAGTGTTGATCCTATCAATTTAGATCAGGAACATGCGCACGCCCATATGATAGAGCGGGATACCAATGATCAGGTTGAAGGGAAAGGTAATGGCCAGAGACATGGCCAGATATGTGCTCGGGTTGGCCTGGGGTAGCGCCAGTCGCATGGCTGCTGGGACGGCAATATAAGATGCGCTTGCGCACAATACGATCAACAGTAGCGCATCCCCCTCGCCCAGATTAAGGAGCCAGGCGCTGGCAATGGCCAGCAAGGCATTGCCGAGGGGAATCACCAGCCCCCACAACACCATACTGCGTGGTGCCAGCGAGGTACCCTGCCCCTGCATGTCTTTCATTCTGCGCATGGCAACAATCCCCATGTCGAGCAGAAAGAGGCACAGGATGCCGATAAACAACTCATCAATAAATGGAGCAATCTGGGTCTTGCCTTCGGGTCCGGTAATCCAGCCAATAACCAGGCTGCCCAGGATGAGAAATACGGAGCCGTTCAGAAAGGACTCTTTCACCACGTCCATGGGCATCATGCGGACACCGATCGCGCCACTGGAGTCTACCGTTGTGGTTTCTGCGTGCATTCGATACAGCATCAGTCCAACAATAATCGCAGGCGACTCCATCAACGCCATAGCGGCCACCAGATAGCCGCTCCAAGGGATATCCTGGGCGTCCAGATAACTTGTGCAAGTGACAAAGGTAACTGCACTGATGGAGCCATAGGTGGCCGCGGTCGCGGCTGCGTCAGCGACGGAAAAACGTCGTTTCAGCAGGAAATAGACACCAAAAGGCACCAAAGCGGCCAGTACGATGGCAACCAGCAAAACTGCAACCACAGACAGATCGAAGGCGCTGGTGGACAGCGCCACACCGCCTTTGAAGCCGATCGCGAACAGTAGGTACAACGAGAGAAATTTGGCAATCTGCTCGGGAATGTCCAGATCAGAGCGGAACAACGCAGCCAGTGCACCCAGGATAAAGAACAACAGTGGAGGGGTTGTCAGGTTAGTAAGAAAGACCGAATCCATAGAGGGTCAGGACTTTTGTGCGAGGGCGTTGGCCTTTGCTGTGGTTGCTTCGAGCAGGCTTTGCTTAAATTTCTGCACGGCTGTGCGCACGGTCAGATCGGTGGCGCCAAGCATCTGGGCGGCGAGAATACCGGCATTGCGGGCCCCATCGATGGCCACGGTGGCGACTGGCACCCCCGCAGGCATCTGCACAATGGAAAGCAATGCGTCATAACCTTCCATCTTAGTCGCGCTGACGGGTACACCGATGACGGGTAGTGGCGTCAGCGAGGCGATCATGCCGGGCAAATGAGCCGCGCCGCCGGCGCCGGCAATAATGACTTCAATGCCGTTGTCGGCTGCTTGCTTGGCAAATTCCACCATACGCTCCGGGGTACGATGCGCACTGACGATGTCGATTGAGCACGACACGTTGAGTTCGGTCAGTACCGCTTCAGCCTGCTGCATGACGCCCAGATCAGAATCGCTGCCCATCACGATGGCGACTCTAGCCACTTGCCTGACCTGACTGCTGGCTGAGTTCGGTAAAAGAGGCCTGGGCGAGCTCCACGGCGTCCTGACCTGGTTGCGCGACGGCGGTGATATGCCCCATTTTGCGCAATGGTCTTGCTTCGCGCTTACCATACCAGTGGGCAGTGGCATTGCCGCTTGGATATGCGCCACCCCGCTCGAATACGGGGCTGCCGGGTTCACTTAACAAGTTAATCATCGCAGCTTCGGCGTCCGGATTGACGGCCCCCAAGGGCATACCGGTAACGGCGCGCATGTGCTGCTCGAATTGCGATACGGGTTGCGCTTCGATAGTCAGATGACCTGCGTTATGCACGCGTGGTGAAATTTCGTTGACCCAAAGCTGCTCTCCCTCAATAAACATTTCGACCGCAAACATACCAACACCAGATAATCTCGCAACTATTTCGCTGGCAATCCGCCCGGCGTCACTGTGCATGGTGTCAGTCATGTGAGCCGGACAAACCACCTGACGCAGAATGTTACCTGCTGGATCAAATACCATCTCCACGCTCGGGTAAATGGCGGTTTCTCCCAGCGTGTTGCGTGCCGCGAGCACGGCAATCTCGCGCCGGTCAGCAATATAGCGCTCGGCAATGCAAGGTTGGCGGGCCAGCACTTCCATATCCGCGGCAGTATGCACGATCTGGACACCGTAACCGTCGTAGCCGCCGCGCTGTGCCTTGAGGACAAAGGGTAGGCCCAGGCGTTGCTGAATTGAGTCGAACGTATCGTCGTCCTGCACGATTAGAAATTCGGGAATGGGCCAGCCGTTATCCTGCAGCCACTGGTTCTGGTGGGCTTTGTTCTGCAGCAACTGCATCGTCGCCACGCTGGGCGCCACGCTGATGTGGCCGTCATCCTGCGCCTGCTGCAGGCATTCTAAAACCGGGGTTGGAATGGCTTCCTTCTCGAATGTGACAACGTCGCATTGTTCAATAAACGCCTGCAGCTGCGCATTCACGGCGAGTTCGGTGACGATCACATGGTCAGCGTGGGCAATGGCGATGTCATCCTCGTTTTCAGCAAGCAGGACGGTGTCCAGTGCCAGGTCCCGGCCCGCCAGGCAGAGATAGCCGCCTAGCTGACCGGCACCAATGATGCCCACGCGTTTCGGCATCAGTCCTCGCCGCCGAGGAAACCGAGGATGTGCAGAAGGCTGGCGAACAGGTTATATACGGCCACAAACAAGGTGATGGTGGCCATGATGTAGTTGGTTTCGCCGCCACTGGTGATGTTCTGAGTTTCGTACATGATTAAGCCGCTCATCAGCAGTACAAATATGCCGGATATTGCCAGAGACAGAGCCGGCAGGTTCAGAAAGATTGCGGCAAGGCTCAGGCAGAATGCCACCAGGATGCCGACGAGCAGGAAAGTGCCGAAGCGCAGCATGTTTATTGCGCCTGATGATCTGGCATAGGCCGAAAGCGCGAGGAACGTGACACCTGTGGTCGCCATGGCGGTGCCCACCAGCATGCCGCCGTTACTCATGCTCAGGTAAACATTGAGAATGGGACCCAGGGTATAGCCCATAAACCCGGTGAGGGCGAAAGTGCTGACCAGCCCCCATGCGCTGTTGCGCAGATAACTGGTGAGAAATAACAAGCCGAAGTAACCCGCCAGTGTCAGCAGCAGGCCGGGGTGTGGGAGGTTTAAAACCGCGGATGTGGTAGCGGTAATGGCGCTGAAGATGAGTGTGGCAGACAGCAATCGGTAAGTGTTGCGCAGAACGTTGGCCGCTGCTGGGGAAATCGACGGTGAAAGGCCGCTGTCCAGGTTGGCCACCTGGCTCTCAGGGGTTCGGTTGTTCAGGCTATCGGAAGACATTTTGTCACTCCATTACAGATAAATGTGCCCGTACTGTAACCCGGCAACGCTTCAGGTCTATTCATGCTTTCTGTGAGTATCATTCGGTTCAATCGAATCATTCAGGCGGCACTTTATACATTGTTTTGGTGTGCTAATGGCGTCGCAATGCATCGTAAAAATCGACTAATTAGTAATATAGATGCGAGTTTATCGAACAATCATCATGAGGCAATATGTCTCGGTGATTAGCCCAGGAGTTTGTCATGAGGCATCTGAACTATACCCACCTGCTGTATTTCTGGACGGTAGCCCGAGAGGGTACCATCGCGAAAGCAGCGGAAGTGCTGCATCTGACGCCGCAGACCATTAGCGGGCAGTTAAAGCTACTTGAAGAAGCGGTTGATGAGCCACTTTTCAGCCGGGTGGGCCGGGGCCTGGTGCTGACGGAAACAGGCCAGGTGGTAAATCAATATGCCGACGAAATTTTCCAGCTGGGTGCAGAGCTGACTCAGCGGGTTAAGAGCAAACAGGCGCTGGTGCCGACAATTTTTAATGTCGGTATCGTTAATTCGATTCCGAAGCTTGTGGCGCTGAGAATTTTAGAGCCAGCCCTGGGGTTGGATGATTCGGTGCGGATTAATTGTCGCGAAGGAGATATGGATCTTCTGCTCGGTGATCTGGCGGTACATAACCTGGACCTGGTGATTTCCGACCGGCCGCTGAATCCGGGCACCAGTGTGAAGGCGTACAACCATAAATTGGGGGAGAGTGGCATCAGCTTTTTTGCCCACAGGAGCATTGCAAAGAACTTCTCCAATTTTCCAGAGCAGCTCAACCATGCACCGATGCTTCTGCCCAATCAAACCAGCCCCATCCGACATCACCTGGAAGACTGGTTCGACCGCCAGTCGCTGGTGCCGGAAGTCATTGCCGAATTTGACGATAGCGCTTTATTGAAAGCGTTTGGCGAAGCCGGTCTGGGCGTCTATCCTGCGCCAACTGCGATATCGGAACAGGTTTGCTCGATGTACCACTCTAAGCAGTTGGGTACCCTGGGTGATCAGGTAACCGAATCGTACTTTGCCATTTCACCGGAACGAAAGCTTAAGCATCCAGCGGTCTTAGCGATCACTGAATCTGCTCAGCAATTGTTTCAAAATCGCTGAGCGCGCCGGCTGAGAGCAGGAATTGTTAGACCCGGGCTGACGAACGCCAGCGGGCCTGTTTGTTCTTTGCCTTGCGGCCGATTGTCCGCGACAGGCGTGCAGCAGAGTCGGCGATGCACATGTTCGGCAGCCCATTCATTTCTACCTGCTCACTGGTCCCATCAACTAACTGCGCGGTCATTGCGCATCTGTAGCTCCTGCTGTCTTGCGCAGCGTCAGCGGGCTCGAATTCGATAGTCAGTACGCGGATAGAGTGGGCTTTGGAAGCCAGCTTGAAATCCACCTGTCTGCGGATACGGTGCTGCCATGTGTCCTTGAGCTCATCTGCCAGGCGGATATCAACAATCATAATAATCTCCGATAGTTGACAGCATATTCAGCAAACTTGCCGGTGATAACTAGCAGAGATATTCAGTGTGGCTATTCGAAGTTCTCGAACAGAGCGCTCTTCGGGATACTCTGAGCGTCTGTACGAAAAGACCAGATGGAATCAGATTGGTTTAGCCGCGAAGATAGCATGCGTTGTCAAGGAAAAACGATCATGCCGTTAGATAAGATATTGCAGTCCGGTTCCAAAAATGCAGCCCTGACGGGAGCGCTGAGCGGCGTGGCCGGCGGTGCTCTTGTGAGTGCCTTTACCAACAAAAAGTCGGCGAAAAAGCTCCTTAAAACCGGCGGACTGGTTGCGCTCGGCGGGGTGGCATGGCACGCCTTGCAGAAATACAGAGAAGGGCAAGCCGCTGATCCCGCGCAGGCTGGGCCTGTTCCTGACAAAACGCTCCACGCGACGACAAATGCCAGTCAGGCTTACCCGCAGGTACCTGCGACGGAAGCGGCCCTGTTGGCTACAGATCTGCGTCAGGCTGATTTCGATGCCGTGGTGGAAGACAATAGCGCCGGAACCTTGCTGATTATTGAGGCGATGGTGGCCGCGGGGTATGCCGATGGTCATCTGACCGATCTTGAGCAGCGTCGAATCTGGCAGCAGGCGATTGATCAGGAATTGGACGGTGATGCCCTGGCCCAGCTGAAGAATCTGCTGGAGAACCCTCGCAGCATGCAGGAAGTGGTGGCCCAGGCAGATGATATGGAAACCAGGATAGAGGTCTACACCGCCTCGGTTCTGGCCATTGATGAATATTGTGAAGCAGGTCGACGCTACCTGCAGGACCTTGCAGAAGCGCTGCAACTACCGAGCCCGCTCGTGGCGGTTTTGAACGGTGAAAGCGCCGCCCGATAATTGGTCCTAAGGGTGTGGGCGAGTGTTTGTCCCGCTTTGCGGAAATGGGATAACAAGGATTGCGCAGATTCAGTGCAACGACGGACTGTTGTGCGGGGGTCTGCCACTTTTTTCAACGCTGGCATGAGTCGCTCGCGTTGTGCTGCATAGACGGATGCAAGAGTCTGTGCGGCCTGGTTTGCTGCCGTTGGTTGCCCTCAAAGCAACCGCGGCGGCCTTTTCTGGTTTTGCGTACCGGGATGGGCGCGGCACGGGGTTCTACGCGAAAGCCCTTTGAACTGAAAGCCCTTTGAACTGATAGATAAACTTCGGCGGATCAGTGAAAATCATGAGTCTTTGCTGATAGACAGCAAATAGAAAGATAACAAGCTGAGAAGACAACAGGTGAGAAGGTAAGAATAATGAAGTTGGCAATAGTGCTCGTTAGCGTAAGTTTGTTTGCGGCAGGTTGTGGCACCGGCGATTCGAACGCAGAGGATGCAGTCACCGCAATCGAGTCTGCAGAGGATGCAACTGTCGAAACGGTTGAAACAATAGCTCAGGCTGATGCATCAGCCACTGCGGAGCCGCCGCTGTGTCTTGATATGGGGCCGCAGACGCCTCGCGATATTACCAATCCGATGGGTACAAACGCAGTAACTTTTCCGACCGCACCGGCACCAGGTGAAATGAATCTGTGTAACATTCACACACACACAAACGCGGAACACAAAGGTCCGGGATTCAGTGTTTTTGTCAGTAGCGCAGACGATGGTGGCTATGCTTGTGATGATGCTGCCACGCTGACCGCAGCCGAGTTAAGTGATCCATACGATGGCGCTGGCCCTTTCGGCGGTGTTAAGCCGGGAGATACGATCGAGGTGCACTGGGTACATAGCTCCTGCGATGTGATGCCGGGCGAAGGCCTTGGTGCCTGCCTGACAGAAGCGTGCACGGACCCGTTGCTACGGGTTGAAGCGCAGGTCTTTCTGGTGGTGAATGATGCGCAAGCGATGGACTTTGCGCAATTTGCCTATGGTGGTGAAGTGAATGGTGTGCATCAGGCTAAAGCCTTGCCCACTGGTACCGGTGAACCCGTGACTTTCCTGGGTTCTACAACCGGTCCATCTTATGACCAGTCAACCTGTTCTCCTGCTCAGGTGACTTGGAGCGTCCGTCCGCAGTGTGCGAAGTTGGATATCAGCTCTCTGCACAACTGGGCGGAACAGGGTAACCCATTCAAAGAAGTGGCATCCCATGGCGTGCGACAACTGGTTACCGCGCCGGAACTGTTATCGCCGATCAAGTGAGCCTGCTAAGTGGCGGCGCGCCGCGCCGCCGCTCAATTCCCCTTGTGTGAAACTACCCCTCGCGTGAGATTTACCTGGCTCAGCGCATTGGTGATCGACATGGGAGGTCAATCTGATAGATCATACGGCCATAAAAAGCAGCGGATGTCGATAGATGCTGAAAGAAGGCGACAAAGCGCCCGATTTTGACCTGCCGGATCAGCAAGGTGATATGCAATCTCTGCAGAGTCTTCTGAATAACGGTCCAGTTGTCGTGTATTTCTATCCCATAGATTTTTCACCGGTTTGCACAGCACAGGCCTGTGCGTTTCGGGACAACTATGATGATGTGCTGCAACTGGGAAAACAGGTGGTAGGTATCAGTCCCCAGACCCAGTCTAGCCATCAGCGTTTTGCGCAGCTGCATGCACTGCCTTTCCCGCTGTTATCCGATACCAGCAAGCGTACCATCCGTGCTTATGGTGTTGATGGACCATTTGGGATGGGTGTGCGTCGCGCCACCTTTCTGGTTGATGAGTCTCAACATGTGGTTAAGCGGGTGGTATCGGAACTGCTGGTGGGCCCGCACTTGGCACTGACAAAATAGCCAGAATAGTGTTCTGGTTGGTCGCTTTGTTGTGCTGCTGTCTTTTGCCCAGCGGCGACGGTGAATGACTGTGGCGGATCGGAAGGCCTTGCTTGAGCAAGCGTACCTCAAGGACGCTGAGCACATCATGACCCTTGCCCCGGCGCTATTTGTGCTGGGCATGTCCGTTGAAGTTTATTTTCACCTGGATCCTGAGGCGCTGTCCTCTGCGGTGGTGTTTGGCTTGCTTGCTGCGATTTGTGGCTGGCTGGTGATTGCCACGCGCTGGCGTGGTGGGCGTTACGCGCCGCCGGGTCACTACGGTGTGGTGCTGCTCTGGGCGGTTATGCATATCAGTCTGCTCGTGCACTACTTCCTAAACAGTGCAGGCGATCTGGAACTCACTCGCCTGGTAATGTCGGTAGCCGTCATCGGTACAGGCGCCCTGATTCTGCCCACTGTAGCCGGTCACCTGACGCTTGTTATCAGCTGTCTTCTGCTATTCGCTCTGTTTGCCACAACCACTTCAGTGGAGGATATGTCGATTCCGCTGGTGGTTGCGTTTGTTGCCGTGTTGATCCGCTCGGCCCGGCGCTGGGGTATTCAACAGCGGGTCGTGCGCGAGAAATTGACCAGTGAACTGCGTGAGCGCGACCTGCAGCTGCATGCTGCCAAGGCGGTGGCGACGATGGCGGGGCGTCTCAGTTCGGGGTTTGCCCATCACTTCAATAATCAGTTGCAAGTCATGCTCACCGGCGCAGAAAGTGCCCTGAACATGCTCAGCCACGAACACCCGGCAGCCGGTCTGTTGAGAACAGTGCGTGATTCTGCGTTGCGCAGCGCTGACCTGACCCAGGGGCTGATGCTGTATGCTGATAACAAACCTCTGCGCAAAACACACTGCAGCTCGAAGGAGTTGATGGAAGCAATTGATTTAAGTGAGATTGTGGCGGATCGCATTGATGTGCGCTTGCATATAGACGATGTTGCGATGTATGTGGACCGTGAGCAACTCGTTCTGGTGTTGAGCGAACTGCTTCGCAATGCCAGTTATGCTGTTGAATCAAGCGCTGCTCAGGTGGTGGCCAGCCAGCATGGCGACGTCCCCCGGCACCTTGGGCAAATAGAGCTGCAATTACATGCAGTGGGAGAATATGTCGAGATTACCGTCACCGATGATGGCGGCGGTTTTCCCACTGAGCTGATGACAGAAGCGCTGGAACCTTTTGTGACCAACAGCCCGGTCACCCATTTTGGACTCGGCCTTGCGTTTGCCCTGAGTGTGGCCACCCGCCACGATGGTGATCTGCAGATTCTGCCGGTTTCCCCTGGAGCGAGTGTGCGCTTGCGGCTCCGCAATACTCGGGCTCAGCCTCTGCCGCTTTGAGTTTGCCCGCACGTTGCAACGCCCAGCCTATTTGGCCATGCTTGGCGGATGGAGTATCGACTTGCAGAGTTGGCCGATCTGACGTTGCTGGCACAAATGCGATGGGCCTATTGGCAGGAGGATGGTGACGCGCCCGCGCTGATGGCCGAGTCTGCCTTTGTTGACGAATTTGTTGAGTGGTTGGCCTCACGCTTGAGCAAAAACTGGTTTGTCTGGTGTGCCCTGGAACATGACGTGATAGTAGCGCACGTGTACATCCAGGTGGTGACAAAGTTACCCAAACCCAGCGTGGTCGACGACGCGTTTGGCTACGTGACCAATGTGTATACCGTGCCCTCGCGCCGGGGTGAATCCGTTGGCGCGGCGTTGATGGATCGGGTAACGGGTTGGGCGCAAGCCACGGACCTGGAATTCCTGATGCTGTGGCCCAGCGATGCCAGCACGCCGTTCTGGCACAGACAGCAATTCGCAAGCGGCGGCGCGATGCAGAAGACCATCCGACCCTATATTAACTAACCGGGAGTATTAACGAGTAGGGTTAATTCAGAGGCTCAGGTCGACTTATTGTTGAGCTTCGAGTCTGTCGATTTCCACTTTGATTTTGTCAGCCTCGGCCACCAGCATCGCATTTTCGCGCACGTCACCACGCCGCATTGCCTGCATGGCAGCCTGCATTTTCTGCTGCTGAGCTTTCTTCAGTTTTTTGACTGGATCCCGTTTGAACAATGCCATAAGTACCGCTGCTATCCTTCAAGTTTGCCCTGTATTCTAAATTTATCAGCGTGAAGCGGGAGTGAATTCGGTACACTTATGTCGACAAACTGGATGTATTGCAAATGAAGCGTGTGACGATTGTTGGTGGCACCGCAGGCATTGGCCTCGCGACAACCCAAGCGGCTCTGGCGGCCGGAAATTGGGTACGTGCTTTCTCGCGCAACGCAGACAAACTGGCTCCCGATGGAGCGGATCTGGAACGTTTCACGGGCGATGCGCTGGTTCCTGCTGACGTGCAAAGGGCTGTGCAGGATGTGGATGCGGTGATTCTGGCGCTCGGTGTGCCGTTCAACCTGCGTATGCTGACTGGTCCGATCACGCTATTTTCCGAAGCGACGGGTGTTGTGCTGGCTGCCATGGCGTCAGCCGGGGTAGAGCGCCTGATTGCCGTGACAGGGTTTGGCGCCGGAGAGTGTGCAAAAGCGATTTCACCTCTGCAGAAATTACCCTTCAACCTGGTTTTTGGTCGTGCTTACGCTGACAAGACGGTTCAGGAAGATCTTATCCGCGCCAGCGCTACCCGTTGGACAATAGCCCGCCCTGGCGTACTGACCAATGGCTCGCTAAGCGGGTATGAGGTGCTGGTTGAGCCTGCTGCGTGGCGCAACGGGGTGATTTCCAGGGCCAGCGTTGCAGACTTTCTGGTGCAGCAGTTACACAGCGATGCGCTGGTGGGCGAAGCGCCGGTGCTGGTTCGCTGAGACGCTAGACAACCTTGGATGCTTCGAGCAACTCGGCGCCGCCCAGGGCAGATTCGTCTACGTTGCGCACGGCAAATGCGGGCGTCACACATTCCGGCTGGGCACCGGGCTCTCCCGGAGGTGTGTAGTAACCCAGCGCATACTGGCCCATGGTATAACCCAGCAGATCCTGTAATTCCGCTGGGAATTCCCTGGCCATTTCAGGTGGACACGACAGATACTGGTTTTCTTCCTGACGCAGCCAGCCCAGCGTGTAAGTTAGGTTGACGCCGATGCGATCGTTGTTGGATCGGTTCTCACCGCCGCTATGGAAAACGCTGCCAGTGTATAAAAGTACAGAGCCGGCGGGCATGATCGCCTGACAAATTTCCTCTGGCTCGGCTTTGCGGTCGTCTGGCCAGCCAATACTGCCGGGCACAACCTGGGTGGCGCCGTTTTCTGCGGTGAAGTCGGTGATAGCCCAGATCGTATTGAATTGCGGTTCCAAATCTTTCATATACTGGCCCCACGCCCAACGGTCGCGGTGAATCATCTGCGCGCCCTGGCCTGGCTTCAGACGAATAATCTGCGATAGATGCAGCTGAATGCGCTGACAGTACGGCGCTAGAAATTCGTTTGCAGCTTCGAGAACTTTGGGGTGCATCACCATGTCTCTGGCCTGCTGTGAGCGTGCGACCAATGCACCGGTGCGGGTAGTCGAACGCCCTGTGAAACTATCCGCGCCAACTGCAGTGGCTTCCATATAGGGGTCCAGTTCGCGATGGAACCGCTCAATTTCCTGATCTTCCAGCACACCATTGATGATCACAGCGCCGTCTTCGGCGATCACCTTGAGTATTGCGGCCGTAGTGGTGGAGGCGGGTAACGATTGCAGTTGCGGCATGGCTGGTTCCGTTTGTCTGATCAGCGTTGGGTGTGATAATGTGATCAATGATCAGATTTGTCAAGACGCAAGGTGCGGGGTAAAAAATGACACTGGAAACGCGGCGGGTGCCTAAGCAACAGCGCAGTCGCGAGCGTTATGAACGCATCTTGGAAGCCGCGCGTGGATTGATAGCGGAACACGGCAACGATGCGGTGAGCATGCGCGAAATTGCTGACCACGCGAAAATGGGCATCAGCAGTGTTTACCAGTATTTTCCTGACAAAAACGCCTTGTTGTGGACACTGATTTCAGCGCACTTTGAAAGTATCGAAACCCGCTGGCACATCGTGCTGGAAAAAGTCGACAATATTGCACAACTCAATGCTGCGGCTCTGTGGTTGTTCGATGAGTTTGTGCAGCTGTGTGAATCTGACCCGGCTTTTGCCCGCCTCTGGGGTAGTGTGCAGGCGAACGTGGTGTTGAATGAATTGGACCGCGATCTGAATCGGCGCATTGCCGGGTCCTTTACCGCCAAGGCTCAGGCGTTAGCGCAGACGCTGAATACTGAAGCCGTGTGGCGGAACACTTACCTGCTGGCTTCACTATCCAGCACGGCTTTGCAGCTTGCTTTTGCTGAACCGGCGCATCGCAACGCTTTGCTGGATGACTTCCGCAGGCTTATCGCAACGCAGGCACTGACAGAATAAACCGGCAATACCTGGCTGCAGTGCCGCTGCCCTGGCGCACCCTGCACTTTTGTGAAAAAGTACGACGGCCTGACTTTGATCGTTGCGACTTTCGTGCGCAGAGCAGGCCCACCCACCCTAAGAGAAGGAATTAGAGCAGGAATTTGGCATGACGCAGAATCGATTTGATCTCGACAACAGGCATACGGTGATCACCGGCGGCGCAACCGGAATTGGCTTTGCGTTGGCCAAGGGGCTGGGGGCGCGAGGTGGCAAAGTTCTGCTGGCTGAGCCGGACGAAAGTCGTTTGCAGAAGGCGGTTGATGAACTGATCAGCCAGGGAGTGCAGGCCAGCTATCGCATCTGTGATGTGACTGAACTTGACCAGGTGGAAGCCCTGGCTGAGGCCGCCTGGTCTGATCTGGGCCATGTCGACATGGTCTTCAATAATGCCGGGGTTGGATTGCGCCAGGTACCCATTGTGGATACCCCGGTGGATGAACTGCGCGCAATGTTTGACGTCAATTTTTTTGGTGTATGGCATGGCTGCCAGGCGTTCGGGCGACGCTTCATTGAGCAAGGTACCCCGGCGGGAATCTATAACACCGGCTCAGAAAATTCGTTGTTCAATGCGGTTCCGAACAACGCGGGGTACCTGGCAGCCAAACATGCGGTTTTGGGCATGACAGACAATTTGCGGGAACAGATGCCCGAGTTCATTAACGTTGGGTTGATTATCCCGGGGTTTGTGAAATCCGGATTGACCGAACGTGTTGCGCACCTGGCTATGGATACAGATCAATTTGCCGCCATTGTGCTGCAGCAGATTGCGGATGGTCGCTTCTATATTGTCTCGCATGCCTACAATATGGTGCATATCAAAGAGCGGTACGACGAAATCACCGGTGCTTATGCCGAGTATGCGCCTCGATACGATGGTGATGAGGAGTACGATGTGCGCTATCTGCTTTCCACAATGAACACTTAATCCCAATTCTGTAAAGGTGGGGCGCCGGGTATTGATTGTGGTTTAATAAATTGAACCACGAGCACGCCTGCTCGCCAGACAGGGAATCAATCATGCCGGAAAGCAGCGCTCCGCAACCACAGTCCAACGTCATGCAGTTGGTTGAGGGGTTGATTCGCTTCGGCCTGATCCTGGTCATTCTGGTACTTTGCGCGCAGGTATTTGCGCCTTTTGCCAGCGTTGCCGGATTGGGCCTGATCCTGGCTGTTGCGCTTTATCCCCTGCATTGCGCATTGGCGCGTCGGCTGGGTGACAGACAAGGTCTGGCGGCCACGGTGCTTGTGGTCAGTGGTTTGTTAATCATCGGTGTGCCGACATCCTTGCTGGGTGGGTCAATGGCCGGTCAGGCCAACGAACTGTATACCCAGATTGAAAGCGGCACCCTGGAGATACCTGCGCCAAAACCTGGTGTGCAGGAATGGCCCGTCATCGGCGAGCGTCTTTATCGAGGTTGGTCCGCGCTGGCTGAAGACCTGCGTGGCTACGTGGACGCCAATCACACGAAAATACAGGAGCTATCCCGTTGGGCGGTTGGCACTGCCGCCAGTACGGTGGGAACTATCCTTGCCTTTCTCGGTTCCCTGATTATTGCGGGCATTATTATGGCCTTTGGTGCGTCAGGCAGCGCAGCTGTCACCCGCATATTCTCGCGGCTGTCGGACGCAACACGGGGTCCAAGGCTGCAGGTGCTGGCCACTGCAACGATCAGGTCTGTGGCCACCGGTGTTGTGGGTGTGGCCTTTATCCAAGCGTTGTTGCTCGGTATCGGCTTTATTCTCGCAGACATACCGGCTCCTGGCTTGTTGGCCTTAATTGCCCTGGTGCTGGGCATTCTGCAGGTGCCCGCGTTGCTCGTTTCGCTGCCCGCCATTGCCTATGTCTGGTGGGCAGGCGGCGATGCAGAGACGCTCACAAATATTCTGCTGACCGCCTACCTGATCTTTGCGACGCTGTCGGATAACGTACTGAAACCCATACTTCTGGGGCGCGGCGTTGAAGCACCGATGCCGGTTATTCTAATTGGCGCCCTGGGTGGCATGGTGTCGTTTGGGATCATTGGCCTGTTTACGGGCCCGGTCATTCTGGCCATGGGGTATGTGGTGTTTATGGAATGGGTCGACCATCCGCCGCAACCGATTGAAGCGACATCACCCACCAAAGAGCATGCCGCATCCGGTGATGCCACTTAAGCCCTGCCGGGTCGCTGATCGCGCCGGCGTATGAGTCTTAGTCTGCGGAAGTTACCGTGGTCAGGCCTGGTGTTGTCCCTTTTACTTGCCGGGTGTACAACACTGGGCCCCGACTATCAGGAGCCCGAGGTTGCCTGGCTGGGTGATTGGCAGACGGACCTGTACGGACAGATTGCAGATACCGAACAGCAGACGTCACAAGATCTCAGTTTTTGGTGGCGGTTGTTCGACGACCCGGTACTGAACAGGCTGATTGAGACTGCTCATCAGGAGAACCTGTCGCTGCGTATTGCGGGATTGAGAATACTCGAAAGCCGGGCAGCGCTCGGTATTGCTGACAGCACTCGCTGGCCGCAACTGCAGCAAATCGGCGGTGGGGTTAGTGGCGTACATACCAGTCAGCATGGCGGCATTGCGGAAGATCGCAGCCAGAGTCTCACCGCCTACCAGAGTGAGTTCCGCGTGGGTTGGGAGCTGGATTTCTGGGGGCGTTTCCGGCGCAGCATCGAAGCTGCTGACGCCCTGTTTTTGTCGTCGATTACCGCTTATCACGATTTACAGGTGTTGCTGAGCGCTCAGGTAGCGGACCTTTACTTTACTTATCGCACCCTTCAGCAGCGCATCCGCATTGCGCGCATGAATGCTGCGCGTCAGCAGCGCAGCTTTGCCATCACCGAAAAACTGTTCAGGGCAGGCCAGGGTTCAGAATTGGACTTCCAACAAGCCAATACTCAATATCTCGCCACCCTGGCGACCATTCCCGATTTTGAAGCGGCTTTGATCCGCACGCGCAACGCATTGGCCCTGTTGCTCGGGCAACCCCCTCATGCGTTGATACCGCTGGGCGTGCAGACTTACAATCCTGACAAGTCAACGGACGGATTGCCACAAGTCAGCCCTTTGCGGTTGCAGGCAATGCCTGCACGCTTGTTACTGCGGCGTCCAGATATCCGCACGGCTGCCTGGCAGGTGGCCGGGCAGTCTGCACAGATTGGCATAGCCCGTGCGGATTACTATCCAGCCATCTCGCTCCTGGGCAGTATTGGCTGGTCGGGCGACTCGTTAAGCGCCACGCCAGACACAAGCCGGTTTGTGGCCGGACCTGGTAT
Organism: Pseudomonadota bacterium; assembly: GCA_039196385.1. Classification (GTDB taxonomy): domain Bacteria; phylum Pseudomonadota; class Gammaproteobacteria; order Pseudomonadales; family Azotimanducaceae; genus UBA4421. The sequence goes on along the minus strand of JBCCUW010000013.1, from coordinate 756 downwards.
ATCCTGGAACATTTTTGATTACGGGCGGATCCGTAACAACGTGCGCTTGCAGGATGCACGCCTGCAGCAGCGTATTGAAGCCTTTCAGAACAGCGTTCTCGCTGCCGCCCGCGAAATTGACGATGCCGCCATCGGAGTGCTTAAAACTGCGGAGCAGGAGGCTGTGCTCGAACGCTCGGTCGCGGCAGCGGAACGATCGCTGGAGCTGGCAAACACGCGATATCGTGAAGGCTATGCTGATTTTCAGCGTGTCCTTGACGCACAAAGGGCGCTACTGTCGCAAGCGGACAGACACCTGGTAGTGCGCAACGCAAACTTGAGTGCAGTTGTGCAGATGTACAAAGCACTGGGTGGTGGCTGGACATCAAATGAAGGGGTGGTGCCGGCGGCAACTCAGCAGCAGATGCAGGAACGTACGGACTGGGGTGAACTTCTGGAGCAGCCTTTGCCCTTAACTGATTAGTGTGCACGGATAACGAAATGACAAACCAACCTGCCGACAATTCGACTGATCAAGCGACCGCTGAGCCTACGCAGACACAGCCGGATGATGCGGCTGCAGCGCGAGCGGTGAAACGCGGCGGCAGCCTTGTTGCGGCTGTTATAGTGCTCAGCCTGATCTGGTACCTGGCCGCTGACCGCTTTACACCCTATACCAGTCAGGCGCGTATTGAGGGTTATGTGGTCGGGGTGGCTCCGAAGGTAGCGGGCTTGGTGACCCAGGTCTGGGTGAGCAACAATCACCGCGTCGCAGGG
>JBCCUW010000012.1:0-22565 GCA_039196385.1 Pseudomonadota bacterium | reverse complement strand
GCCGGCCAGAGTTGCCACGGCGTCCACCCGCAGGGCAGCCAGCCCCTGCTCCAGAACTATTTGCCGTGCTGCCTCGAGGATTTGCCCACTGGAGCCTTCGCGCAAAGTAACCATTCAGTTACCTGGCTGCTTACTCATACCAATTTGGCCGCGCTTTATCACCATCATGCCGGTCAGGCTAGCACAAAAACTTGGCATGAAGTAACCATACGGTTACCATCGACCAACGCACCGTCACTAAACGGAGGAAACCTGGCGGTTTTGCACAGGTCTATAGGCACTGGGTACTAAGCCCCAAAACCTCTAACAATAACTTTATCCAAACAGAAATCCGTTACACTGCGACAACCACACTGACAGCTGAATAACCACCCCGTCTTTACTGATCCAAGGACCACAATGAAAACTCAAGCTCCGTTGCAAACTACGCTACTCACTTTATTCCTGCTGCTGACTCTGAGCCCACTGGGTCACACCGCATCAAAACTGGAAATAGACACTCGCGTAGCTGCCGTGATCGACAAGTTATATGCCGAGCAGCCTGCCGCTGCTTCCCTGGGCGCAAAAGCCAGTGGAGTACTGGTCTTTCCTCGCATCATCCAGGGCGGGGTTGGTGTGGGCGGCGAGGTCGGCGAGGGCGCCCTACTGGTTAATGGGGCAACGTCCCAGTATTACCGTGTGACCTCACTCTCTTTCGGCTTCCAGCTTGGTGGGCAGGCGAAGTCTCAGATCATCATGTTTATGACCGACGAATCACTCCGGCAATTTGTGGAGAGCGACGGCTGGGAAGCGGGTGTCGATGGCAGCGTTGCGGTGATCGAATTTGGCGTCGGTAAAGAAATTGACACCAACAACATTCGTGACGCGATTATTGCCTTCATCTTCGACAACAAAGGTCTGATGTACAACCTGTCCCTGGAAGGCACCAAATTCTGGAAAATAGCCAAATAAGCCCTGACACGCTCGGAGTGTCTCCGCCAACGGACTACTGGCCGGCAAACAAACCCGAGTGGCGGGCCTCCAGATCCAATAGATAGCGCTTGGTCTCCAGGCCGCCACCAAACCCCGTCAAAGCGCCGTTGCTGCCGATAACACGATGACACGGGATGATCAGCGCAATCGGGTTACTGCCATTGGCCGCCCCCACGGCGCGCACCGCTTTAACGTTGCCAATCTGTTCGGCAATCTCACGATAGCTGCAATATTCGCCATAAGGAATCTGCTGCAAAGCCGCCCAAACCTGCATCTGAAACGACGTACCATGGGGTTGCAGGACCAGCTCAAAAACCTTGCGCGTGCCCATGAAGTACTCCCCAAGTTGCTGTCGGGCGCGCCGGAATGGTTCATCGTAACGCTCCCAATCTGTTGCCGCACCACGCGCCTTGGAGCCGGTAGAAAAGTAGAGACCGTGCAAGGTGTCTTTGTCACCGCTTAACAACAACGGGCCAATGGGGCTGTCGATAAAGGAGTAGTACATTGCCGCCTCCATTCAATCACAATTCATGTCATTTTCTTCTGTGCGGCCGCGTACCACAAATACATCAGCGCATAAGCACGCCAGGGTGACCAGTCTGCCGCGATGCGGCGCGCCTGGGCAGCCGTACACTGCAACTGTTTCAACACCACCCAATCATTGTCAGGAAACGCGTTCACGTCCTTGGAGACCCGCATGCGCACATAATTGGCCGTCCAGGGCCCAATACCTTCAATCGCCAATAGCCCCTGCTGCTGCGTGTCGTAATGACACGTGTCATCAGCCACCAGAGCACCCGCGTCAACCAAACGAGCCAGCGCCTGCACCGCACGGCCGCGGCGACCAGGCATGCCCAGCTCAGCCACTTCGCGATGTTGCAGCTGGGCTGCTTGGGGAAACTGTCCATCGCCATACTGCTGAATCATTTTGTTAGCAAGTACGGTCCCTCGAGCTACGCTGACCTGCTGCCCGAGCACCGCGCGCACCGCCGTTTCGTATCCATCCCAGGCGCCCGCCACGCGCAGTCCCGGCGCCTGCCTGGCCCATTCGGCAAGACCGGGCTGTCGCAGCAGAAAAGTCTGCACGTGGTGACCATCCAGATGCGCATCAAAGACTCGCCCCGCCCGATAAAGTAAATCCCAAACAGGATACTGGTCCAACAAAGGCAGATCGACGCTCAGCCCGGGCTGGCCAAATTCAAGCTGCGAACTTGGCTGCACAATCACCCAGCCAGGCGTTGAGCCGCTGCCTTGCCCGGCCGCCAGTGCCCGCTGATAAGACCAGGCACCCGGCGCCCCGCTCACCTCTTCCACCCCAGGCAGCGCTCGCTTGCGCAGGTAGCCGAACAGCCAGTCGAAGTGATAAGGAGCACGCAACGGCACATGCAACGTTACCCTGCTCCTGCCACCCTGGCGCTCCCCCCTCAGCTTAAGAGGGGACTGCGCATAAACCTCATTCAGCTCCCTACGCATCTGCGCCAGATTGCGATAACCGGCATGCGCCGCGACGCGTGCTTGACCGAGCTGACTGTTCTGGAGCAGACGTCGAGCCAACGCAGCCCGTTGCAGCACCGCCATGGAGGTTGGGGCACAGTCAAAAGCCCGCGCAAAGCGCCGCGTCAAGTCGTCACCAGTCAGTTCGAGGCGCGCTGCCAGCGCGGCCTCAACTTGCTGATTGAGAAATCCACTAGCAAGCAGACGCAATGCGCGCACCAGCACTGGATCATCCACGACCCACTCGGGCAGCGGCGCAGCCAGGTCAGCCTGGCAGTGGCCACAAGGCACCCGACCCTGCTCCCAGGCTGCGCCGGCGGTGGCATAGAAGGCCCCCTGTACACCGGGCAAAGTGCACATTGGCCGGCAGTAAACCTGCTCGCCGCCAATCTGACGTCCGACAAAAAAACGCCCGTCATACGTCGCATCCGCCTCACGCAATGCACGCTCGCAGACCGCGCGCGCCGGTAAAACCGTTGCGCTTACCGCGGTACTGGCAGGTGTGTGGATAGAAGTGTTCATCACGCGTATGCTTTTAAGCCAAAGTTTGGTGCCAGTTTATACATATTGACTATAATGCGCGGCACCAACCTCGACATGCGGAAGTACGACAGTTGTCGCCTGGTCATTCAAAAAACAGCACACCCGATCCAACCTGCCCGGCAAAACTAGAGCCCGTATTCATCAGCAAACCCTGGGGGCGCGAAATCTGGTACACCGGCATGGAAGCGCGCGGCGAAAGCCGTGTACATACCGGCGGTCAACAAATCCCGATCTCGCACTACCTGCACAAAGTACAGGGCAATACCGACGTACTGCTGCTGAAAGTGCTGGACCCTGCGCCACAAACCGTGACCGGCGATCTGTATTTTGAGGTTCACGAAGAGAAGCGTGAAGTGTATATCGTCACCCATGTCGACGCGCACGCATGGCCCGCAGGACAGGGCGCCATACGTTTTGGTATGAACCAGGCAAAGCGCCAGCAGTTTGCTGACGACCAGGCCTTCCGCGGTGCTTACCTGGGCGCAGTGCAAAACTATGCCGCCATCAGGCAACAGATTGATCACCACGGCAAAACCATTCCAGCCGCAGAGGAACAACAGGCTCGCGCCGCTATGGAAGCGTTCACGCAGATGCGAGCGCTCAGCGTGGGTGATGTGGTCCGGGTGCCAACGTGGACCCCACACGCGCTGCAGCATGGGGTGAGAGTAGTGGAGTTTCAGACTCCAACGTATGAACGTTACATCATTTCATTTGCGCAAAAAGTCGTGACTCAGGATCACTGGGACAGCGCCCACGCCATCGCGCATATGCATTTGGATGCGCCGGCCGCAGAACAGTTTGAGCAGGTGGGCCCAGGCATCGAGAGAATCGCCAGCTTCGCCGACTTTAACGTCTGGCGCGCAGACCTCAGCGCTTGCGGCGGCGAGCTGACACTGCCGAAACAACTGCCTTACGCGGTCTGCATGTCGCTCGCTCAATCGATACAGATTTGTGGACAGGAACCCACCAACCCACTGGAACTAGCGGCAGAAGAAGCCTGCTTTGTTCCTCGCGCCGCCTTAGCCCAGCTCAGTATTCGTGGACCCCACGGCCAGGTGCTGATCGCGGCGCCGGGCTTGTAGACACAAGATGACTACCGCACGCAAAATTCCCGCGCGCCTGCGCCGTCGTCTACTGTTTCTTTTTGTTGTCACCGTTGTCTTCGGCGTGGTGATGGTGTATCCCCCGCTGCGACTGCTGCACTGGCTGCTGCCAGACTGGCACGCTCCCGTGTATCTAGCGCCCGCGTTGTTTATCCTGCCATTTGCCTTGCGTCTGCTGCAAGAACGCTGGCACACAACCTGGTCCCGGTTCACGTCAAGCCTGGGTATGTTCTGGTTGGGCCTGTGTTTTGTCACGCTATGTCTCCTGCTGCCGGCAGAGCTGCTTGTCTTACTGGGCGTACTCCAAGATCAGGTAGCCGGCCAACTGCTGCTGGCCGGCACTATCCTGCTCAGCACGTATGGTCTGTACAACGCCCAGACCCGCCACGTGCGCACAGTCGAATTGAACGGGCCAGAGGCATTGCGGGGCCAGCGCATTGCGCAGATCTCAGACGTCCACATCGGATCCCGACAACCCCGGCTGTTGCGCGCCATCGTGCGCGAAGTGAACGCGCTGACGCCGGATTACGTTGTGATTACCGGCGATCTGGTAGATATGCACGGTATTACGCTGGACGACCTGGCACCCCTGGCAGAGCTCAACGCGCCAACCCTGTTCTGCATCGGCAATCACGAACGCTACGTGGATGTCGACGACATCTGCGCGCGCCTGCGCAAGCATCAAATTGACGTTCTGCGCAATCAGACCCTGAACGTGCGAGCAGGAAGCGGCACTATTCAGTTTATCGGCATTGACGATGCAGAGCGGAGAACCCAGGTACGTGAGCAGCTGCAACATCTCACCCCGGAACCAGATGCGTATCGAATTCTGCTGTATCACCGCCCTGACGGCGCTGAGGACGCGCAGAGGTGGGGCGCCCATTTGATGCTGACGGGACACACCCACCGCGGCCAGATTGTGCCGTTCAACCTGCTGGTGAAAAAAGTTTTCCCCCAGTATTACCGCTCCTACTTCGTTGGCAACCTCCATCTATATGTATCTCCGGGCACCGGCACCTGGGGGCCCACCATGCGGCTCGGCTCGAAGTGCGAAATTACGCTGTTTCGGCTACTGTAGACCCTGCAAGAACCATAAGCAGGAAAAGCATGACCGAGGCAAACGCAGGCTGGCAGGAACCCACGGAACTGATCATCGAGCAAATTGAGATTGGCCCGATGCAGAATTACACCTACATCATCGGCAGTCGCGAAACCCGCGAAGTGGCCATCGTTGATCCAGCCTGGGACATTGATTCGCTGGTCAAGCACCTGGCTGAAAAAGACTACAAACTCACCGCGGCCCTGGCCACACACTACCACCCGGACCATGTTGGGGGGTCATTCAGCGGTCACAATGTAGAAGGTGTCGCCACGCTGCTGGAGACCCAGGCGGTAAAAGTTTATGCCCACAAAGCTGAGGCTGATGGCATCAAAAAGGTGACGGAAATCTCCGAGACGGACCTGGTCAGAGTCGATTCAGGCGACACGCTGAAGCTTGGCAACATCGAAGTGGAGTTTCTGCACACACCGGGTCACACACCGGGCAGCCAGTGTTTTCGCATCAAAAATACTCTAGTGTCCGGTGACACACTGTTTATTAACGGCTGCGGAAGGGTAGACCTGCCCGGCTCAGACTCGCAACAAATGTACGAAAGCCTGCGCAAGCTGGCCGGCCTGCCCGACGATACGCTCTTGCTGCCGGGCCACAACTACGGCCACGTACCGAACGCGACCATGGGGGAAACCAAAAACATGAACCCCTACCTGCGCATCGATGACCCCGAAACCTGGGCGTCTATCATGGGTCACTAACAGCGACAACGGGACAGAACAAAAACAGGCAAAACGTGTTCAAACATCCACCGAGGGGGACTTATGCAGACCGGCACATTTACTGGCTTTGACCTGGAACTGCGCGATCCAGGCATTGCGTGGTTTCAATTCAACTCGCCCGAACGGCTCAACGGCATGACCACAGCGATCAAACGCGACCTGATTGAGGCGGTAACCCAGGCCCAGATGGACAACAAGGTCAATGTACTGGTCTTCACCGGCACCGGGCGGGCCTTTTGTGCAGGCGATGATCTTAAGGCTTACCAGGGTGCGGAGCTGGGCGGCGAACCACTGGTGAGCGCCATTCCTCCGGGTCACGACAACGCGCTGGGCACGTACAACGGTTTACGCACGATCTCCCAGAAACTCAACACCACCGTTCGCAGCCTCGACAAGCTGACCATCTGTGCGCTCAACGGTGTGGCTATCCAGACCGGCTTCTCCCTGGCGCTTTCCTGTGATTTTCGTATCGCCGCAGACAGCGCGCGTATGGGTAGCGCCACGCTGCGTTTTGGCCTGCTGCCCGACGAAGGCGGTCAGTATCTGCTGGTCGAAGCCATGGGTGTGGCAAAAACCATGGACTTTCTGATGCGCAAGAAAATTATCAGTGCAGCCGAGGCCCTAGAGCTGGGTCTGGTCCACGAAGTGGTTGCAGCTAACCAGTTGGAAGACGCCGCGATGCAATTCGCGACTGAACTGGCCAACGGCCCTCAAGTGTCCATGCGCTTGTTAAAGCGGTCGGTATACAACGCAGCAGAACTGAGTTGGGAGCAGAGTCTGGACGAAATCGCGGCAAAAACAGCCGTGAGTGATCATCATCCTGATGCGCGTGAAGGCGTGAAGGCATTTCATGAAAAGCGGCCCGCCAGTTTTAACGCCTGGCTGAAGGATTGAACCGTCGCACCGCAACCAACTACACCAACTGGGAAGCACAAGCGCATGAGTGAGCTGATTACCTACACCACCGAAAACCGTATCGCGACAATCACCATCAATCGGCCCGAGCGCATGAACGCGCTCAACGAAGAAGTCATTGTCGGACTCCAACAAGCCTGGCAAAAGTTTGAAGCCAGCGATGATCGTGTTGCGGTTGTGCACGCGGCCGGAGACCGCGCCTGGTCTGTTGGCGCAGATGTCAAAAATCCGCCGAAAGAAATGTGGCAGGGGGTACCCAGCGTTGGCGTCCAGGTCAGCAAGCCGATTATCGCTGCGGTCCACGGCTGGTGTATCGGCGGCGCTTATTGCATCGTGCAGATGTGCGATCTGGTCGTGGCGTCCGAAAACACCAAGTTCAAGTATCCCGAAGCCCAGCTGGGTTTCACCGGCGGGTTGATTGCCAGTGCTGTCGCGCGCATTCCACACAAGATCGCCATGGAATTTATGACCCTGGGTGAAGATTTCGACGCGCAAAAAGCACACGCCTGCGGCATGGTCAACAAAGTGGTGCCTGTTGGCGAAGAGCTGTCCGCAGCCCTGCAATGGGCTAAAATACTCAGCGAATCCGCCCCGCTTGTGTTACAAACGGTGAAAGCGTTTTCACTGGCTACTCTGAACAAAAGACCCGCGGAAGCCGGCGCCATATCCAGGGAGCAGCTGCTGACCGTGCGCAATAGCGAAGACGGCAAAGAAGGCGGACGCGCTTTTGCAGAAAAGCGCACGCCGGAATTTACCGGACGTTAAGAAAAACTCGAATACAACAACGCAGATATTTTGGCAGTCATCATGAACCATGCGAATCTCACCACTTATTCAATTCGTCAAGTTAGACGACAAGCCGGCCTGCTCACGCTGCTGGTGATGCTGCTGACCCCTGCCGTTGCGCAAGCCACCACCCGCCTTGCCGCTGAAGGCATGTTTATCGATGTGATGCCGAAGAACAAAGCAGAAGTCGAACTGATTCTGGAAACCCTGGAAAACTCCATCAACACCAGCAGTGATCACAATCTGCCACCCATCGTCATGATGCTGCACGGCGAGGAAGCACACCGATTTGTGCGCGGCAACTATACTGACAACAAAGATCTGGTTGATCAGACCGCCAAGCTGGCCGCTTACGGCATTCTGGACGTAAAGATCTGCGAAACCTGGATGCGCGGTAACAATTACACAGCCGGAGATCTATTTCCTTTTGTCACCGGTGTACCGTTGGGGACGGCTGAGGTCGAACGCCTGGCCGCAGACGAAGGTTACGTCGAGTACAGCGTCAGTATGTAAATGGGCCACCGGCCCGCAGCGCTTAGTCCGTCAGCGCCATCAGCCTGAAGCACCGACGCAGCTCCTGCACAAACAGCTCCGGCTGCTCGAAAGCAGCAAAGTGCCCGCCTTTGTCCAGCTCGTTCCAATACACAATATTGTTGTAACGGCGCTCCGCCCAGCTACGCGGCGTGGGAACAATCTCTTTCGGGAAAATACTGCAGCCTGTCGGCAGCGTGACAGTGTCATCAGCGGCGTTGCCGAAGGCTTTGTTGAAACTCTCCCAGTACAGCCGCCCCGACGATGCGCCATTACCCTGCCACCAGTAGTACATGACGTTATCCAGCAGTTCTTCCCTGCTCAGCGCATTTTCCGGATGGCCATCACAATCGGTCCACTCGTAGAACTTTTCGATAATCCACATGGCCTGACCCACCGGCGAGTCAACCAGCCCATAACCCAGAGTCTGCGGCCGGGTGCTTTGCTGCTTGGAATAACCGGCCCCCCACTCCTGATAATAACGGGCCCCGGCCAGTGCCAGTTTGTCCCGCTCGTCCGGATCGGCCAGCGCCTCCTTGGTGGCGCCGGCATTCGGCATATTCACATGAATACCGGCGCAATGGCCGAGGTTCTGCATGCCGATCGCGGTGGTAACGGCTGAACCCCAATCACCCCCCTGAGCAAAGTAGCGGGTATATCCCAGGCGCTGCATTAACTCATCCCAGGCCTGTGCAATCTTCTGCACCCCCCAGCCCGTCACGGCCGGTTTGCCGGAAAATCCGTACCCGGGCAGAGACGGACAGATCACATGATAAGCGTCAGCCGCCTCCCCACCGTGGGCCAGCGGATCCAGCAAAGGCTCAATAATCTTGTGGAATTCAACCACTGACCCGGGCCAGCCATGGGTAATCAGCAGCGGACGGGCTTCGCTGTGTTCGCTGCGGCAGTGAATAAAATGAATATCCACGCCGTCGATGCGGGTCGTAAATTGGGGATGACGGTTGAAGTACGCTTGTCGCGCCGACCAATCATATTCGTTCAGCCAGTAATCATGCAGTTCCTGAGCGTACGCGAGCGGCACACCCTGGCTCCAATCTGCCGGGGTTTCCGCTTCGGGAAATCGAGTGAGTCGCAGGCGCTGCTGCAGGTCTTCTATTGCGGCCGCATCAATGTCGATCTGAAACGGCCGTATTGCGTTATCCTCACTCATCCTACCTCCCCCTGACATACCCCATGACAGGCTGCCGGACAGCCCGGGTTGTCAGCTTTCTTCAGGTCGCACTCAGGGCAGCAAATGCGCCACTGCGTCACGCTCTTCCGTTAGTTCCTGCGCGGTCGCGTCCATCTTCTCGCGACTGAAAGCGGGAATCTCAATGCCTTGTTCAATCTGCCAATCGCCACCGGCACAACGCACCGGGAATGAATAGATCAAACCCTCGGCAATGCCATAACTGCCATCCGAGTAAACCCCCATGCTGACGATACTGTCACTACCCAGCGCCCAGTCGCGCATATGGTCAATGGCCGCGTTGGCCGCGGAAGCGGCACTGGACGCACCCCGTGCGTCGATAATGGCAGCACCACGTTGCTGCACGGTGGGTATAAATTCACCGGTATACCAGTCCATATCCACCATACCCATGGCGTCAGCGCCAGCCACCGTCGCCCGATGGATATCCGGGTACTGGGTTGCTGAGTGGTTGCCCCATATGCACAGACCGTCCACATCACTGACGTGTTTGCCTGCTTTGGCCGCCAGCTGCGCCTCGGCGCGATTATGATCCAGACGGGTCATGGCGGTAAAATTGCGCGGATCCAGATCCGGCGCGTTACGCTGTGCAATCAGGCTATTGGTGTTCGCGGGATTGCCGACCACCAGCACTTTGACATCGCGCGAGGCGTGATCATTCAATGCTTTGCCCTGCACCGAGAAAATAGCAGCGTTGGCCTCGAGCAGGTCTTTGCGCTCCATGCCCGGACCACGCGGTCGCGAGCCTACCAGCAGCGCATAGTCCGCATCTTTGAAAGCAACATTGGCATCATCCGTCTGCACGACGTCGGTGAGCAGATCAAACGCACAATCTTCCAGCTCCATCACAACCCCTTTCAGGGCGTCCAGTGCCGGCGTGATTTCCAACAACTGCAGAATAACCGGCTGGTCCGGTCCCAACATGGCGCCGGAAGCCACCCGAAAAAGCAGGGCATAGCCAATCTGGCCGGCAGCTCCGGTAATGGTGACGCGAACAGGCTCTTTCATAATCTCTCTCTGTGGGAAAAATCGGGTCGCGTATTGTAGAGAAAATGCGGATTTAATCCCACCTGTACTCACGCAGGATTAAAGGCGGCGTGGTGGCAGCCGGCGGCGCCGCCAGCAGTTGACCAACATCCGCCACCCAGGGAATCACAGCATCTGGCAACGCCGTGTCTGGAAAGAAACCGCAGTCCGTGAAATTGCTCATCTCCGCCAGTCGGGGTGGCGGTGCGAAGTTGTCGCTGTGAAAGACAATGTTGAGCCCCTGCTCAACTGCGCGCTCGTCACTTGCGCTTTCACTACCGGCCCTTTCACCGCCCGGCGCCGTAACATATGACAAAACGGCGAGGGGTTGCAGGCCAAACACCATAGTGCCAGTTTCCTCCCGGCACTCACGCACCGCCGCCTCAACTAACGTTTCGCCGCGTTCCAGATGTCCACCCGGCAGCCCGTAGCGTCCGCCGAACGCCATTTCTGCCCCACGTTTAAGAAGAAAGATGGAATCTGCCTGACGCAGGACCACATGGACCACCACTGGGAACATCGCGCGGCTGTCCACGAGCGGTTCTGAAGCCGTTGGTGGCCCAACTGGTGGCATCGACATAAGGTGTTGGTCTCTAGCTTGCGGCAAATATTGTCCCTACTATAACCCGCACAACTGATTGATGTGTCGACAGTGAATAACCCCAGTCGAATAGACAACAGAAGGACAGCAGAAGCTGTGCAAACCGAATCATCGTCAGGCGCTGCAGTAGCCGCGACGCCCGCCTGGCAACGCCTTCAAGAAGCCGCCGTGAACGCCTGGCCAGCTTTGCGACAATCGCTCTACCATGGCTGGCTGCTGCGTTTCGCGCCGGGACTGGGACATCGCAGCAACTGCGTGGTCCCACTTTACCCGACAGACGGATTCCCAACAGAAGCCCCGGTCGGCGATCTGCTAGCGCAGATACGCCACTGCGAAAATGTATATGCCCGGGAACAGCAACCCACCGCGTTTCGCATCAGCACTGGCGCTGCGCAGACTGCTGCGATCGCGGAGTTGGATCCGCTACTCGCAGAGCGCGGCTACCAGCAGCATAATTTGACGGTGGTTATGACAAAAAACCTGCACGAATCGGATGACGCGTCCCACACACCCACTGCGCACCAGGCCGTCCAGTTACAGAACCTTGGTCAGTGGTTGCCGCTGTATTGCAGTCTGACCGGGATGCAGGTACCGGGCATGGCTGTGCATCAGGCTATATTGCAGGGCATCAACGGCGAGTGCGCCTTCGCCACCCTATACCACGCCAACACCCCCGCCGCCTGCGGCATGGCCGTGTTAGATGGCGATCTTGTCGGTTTATTTGACATCTTTACGGACCCGGATCACCGCGCAAAAGGTTTCGCTGAAACCCTCATCAATACCCTGCTGGCATGGGGCAAAACGCAGCGCGCCGAACACGCGTATCTGCAGGTGAGCGCAGATAACCGCAGGGCGGGCAGGCTCTATCAACGCCTGGGGTTCAGTGAAAATCACCGGTTCTGGTATCGCCTGTCAGGGTAACGCCACGATCGCGGCGCAAAGTCACTCTGAATGTAAAAAATATTGCAACTTGATTCATGGCGCTATTTTTGAGATGTTTCGCCGTTCGTACTGTTCGCACACCGTCAGCTTGCTGTTTAGTACAGAAAATCAATAACTTACACAGAGCAAGCGACATTACCACTGGCTGGAGTCGGCTTAATTTACTAAGCAGACGGGTCTCGTCGACCTCAGCATAAGCTGACCATCCAAACACAGCACGATACCGTGAAGAATAGAGGGGACACGGCATCCATGCTGTAGCGAACACATGTGGCAGGCGCTCACCAGCCCCACATGCATGGTCCCGGCCAAGACCGGTCCGGACCAGGACAGGTAATGTCACGCAAAGGATACACGGTGTGCCCGGAAAGAGAGGCGTTATGAAAATAACCAATGGTGGACTGCCATCCAAGCGTGGTCTGTATGACCCCGCCAACGAAAAAGACAGCTGCGGTGTCGGCTTTATTTGCGACATCAAAGGCCGCGCGAGTCATCAGATAGTGGCAGACGCCGCTTATATGAACTGCTGTATGGAGCACCGCGGCGGTGTGGGTTACGAAAAAAACACTGGTGATGGCGCAGGTATTCTCACCGCTCTGCCCCACAAGTTTCTCAACACGCTGGCCAACGCGGAATTTGGCGCCCCGTTGCCCGCAGCGGGTGCATACGGCGCTGGCAATGTTTTCCTGCCCCAGGACAAGCAAGAGCGCGAGCACTGCAAAGCAGTGATTGCCAAACAAGTTGCCGCCGCCGGGCAGCAACTTATCGGTTGGCGCAGCGTTCCAACTGACCCGGACGGTGCTGACATCGGTAAAGCCGCCCGCGCGGCAATGCCGGTCGTGGAGCAATTGTTCATCGCTGCTGACGGCGTGGCTGGTGACGACTTCGAACGCAAGCTTTATCTCATCCGCAAGCACTCAACCCACTTGCTGCGCTCCGACGAGAATCTGCAGCAAGCGAAGATGTTCTACGTCTGTTCACTATCTTCCAACGTCATCATTTATAAAGGGATGCTGACCCCGGACCAGCTGTTCCCGTTCTATCCGGACCTCACCAACGAGGCTTATGAGTCTCACCTGGCCATGGTTCACTCGCGCTTCAGCACTAATACTTTCCCGTCATGGGACCGTGCCCAACCGAATCGCTTTATGAGCCACAACGGTGAAATCAATACGCTGCTCGGTAACGTCAACGCGATGAACGCAAGAGAAGGCGTGGTGCACAGTAATCTGTTCGGCGACGAACTGAGTAAACTGTTCCCTATCGTCGAGCCAGACTGTTCCGACTCCGGCAGCTTCGACAACGTACTGGAATTTCTGCTGATGTCCGGGCGCACGCTGCAGGAAGCTGTATTGATGATGATTCCCGAGGCCTGGCAGCAACACGCTTCCATGTCTGAAGACAAAAAAGCCTTCTACGAGTACCACTCCACCATGATGGAGCCCTGGGACGGTCCCGCCTCTATTGCGTTTACGGACGGCAAGTACATCGGGGCGGTACTGGATCGCAACGGTCTGCGGCCCTCGCGTTACTACATCACCGACGATGACAAGTGCATTATGGCATCTGAAGTTGGCGTAGTACCTGTAGACCCCGCACGAGTCATCGCCAAAGGCCGGCTGCAACCGGGCAAAATTTTCCTGATCGATTTTGATCAGGGCCGGATGATACCGGATGAAGAGCTGAAGTCCGACTTCGCCAATCGACGCCCGTACCAGCAATGGCTGGACGAGCAACGTCTGGATCTGGCAGAAATTCCCATGGTCATCGGCGAAGGTCTGACACAGGACAGCCTCACGCAGCGCATGCAGGCGTTTGGTTATACCCAGGAAACCATGCAATTTATGCTTATGCCCATGATTACCGAGCTGCGCGATCCGTTGGGCAGCATGGGCAACGATGCCGCCCTGGCGGTCATGTCGGACAAACCACGCATGCTGTACGACTATTTCAAGCAGCGGTTTGCCCAGGTTACCAACCCCGCCATCGACTCGATCCGTGAAGAAGTGATCATGGCGCTCGAGTGTTATATCGGCCCAGAGCAGAACCTGCTGGATATCACCCCTGAACACGCCAACAGATTGCGTGTTCCGCATCCGATTCTGTCAAATTCGGAACTCGCGTCAATCAAACACATGGATCATCGCGGCTGGCGCAGCAAAACTATCGATATTACATACCCAGCCGATTCAGGCCAGCAAGGGTTGGAAAGCGCGCTGGATAGAATCTGCAGCGAAGCACGTAGCGCCATTGACGAGGGTTACAGTCTGGTCATTCTGTCAGATCGCGACGTCAACGCTGAGCGTGTACCGATCAGTTCGCTGCTGGCCGTAGGTAGTGTCCATCAGTATCTGGTGCGCGATCATGCCCGCACGCGCATCGGCCTGGTGCTGGAAAGCGGCGAAGCCCGCGAAGTGCATCACCATTGTCTGCTGGTTGGTTACGGGGTTGATGCGATCAATCCTTACCTGGCTTTTGAAGCACTGTGGGAGGCCCGGGAATCCGGTCGCCTGCAGGCCGCGCACGTGCAGGACGACGACGACGTCATCGCTGCGTATCGCAAAGCAGTGGCCAAAGGCATGCTCAAGGTCATGGCAAAAATGGGTATTTCCACCCTGCAGTCTTATAAAGGCGCACAGATCTTCGAAGCTGTCGGTTTGGCCGGCGACGTGATCGAGCGCGCGTTCACCGGCACCGCCAGTCGCGTTGAAGGTGTAGGCATGGCAGTGCTGGCGGAAGAAATGCAGAAGCGTCACGCGCTGGGTTTTCCCAATCGCAACGTCATTCCGCTGAACGTGCTGCCAAACCCGGGTGATTTCCACTGGCGCCGGAATGGGGATACCCACATGTGGGATCCAGAAGCCATTGCGCATCTGCAGAACGCGGCGCGCCAGAACAATGAAGACGCCTACTGGCAGTTCGCCAAACACGTCAACGAAACCAATACCCGCAACGCTACGCTCCGCGGCCTGTTGAAATTCAAGCCGCAACAAGCCATTGCACTGGAAGAAGTCGAAAGCGAGAGTGATCTGGTGCGACGTTTTGCCACTGGCGCCATGAGCTTCGGCTCCATCAGTGCTGAAGCTCACGAATCACTGGCTATCGCGATGAATCGACTGGGCGGAAAGTCGAATACAGGTGAAGGTGGAGAAGATCCAGAGCGCTTCACCCCCATGGCCAACGGCGACTCCAAGCGATCCGCCATCAAACAGGTGGCCAGCGGACGGTTCGGCGTCACCATCAACTATCTGACCAATGCTGATGAGCTGCAGATCAAGATCATCCAGGGTGCTAAACCCGGCGAGGGTGGGGAACTGCCTGGCGGTAAAGTGGATGACTATATCGCCAGCCTCCGCCACTCAACCCCCGGTGTGGGGCTGATCAGTCCACCACCGCACCACGATATCTACTCCATCGAGGATATGGCACAGCTGATCCACGACCTGAAGAATGGCAATCCCAACGCTCGTATCAGTGTGAAACTGGGCGCTGAAATTGGTGTCGGTACTGTGGCTGCCGGCGTCACCAAGGCCCGCGCTGACCACCTGGTCATTGCCGGCGACACGGGTGGCACCGGCGCGTCACCGCTGACGTCGATTAAACACGCCGGCGTGCCCTGGGAATTGGGTATCGCTGAAACACATCAAACCCTCGTACTCAACAACTTGCGTTCTCGCGTTGTGCTGCAGACAGATGGTCAGCTGAAAACCGGGCGCGATGTTGCCGTGGCAGCCCTGCTGGGCGCTGAAGAGTTTGGTTTCGCCACCGCGCCGCTGATTGCACTGGGTTGCATCATGATGCGCAAGTGTCATCTGAACACCTGCCCGGTGGGGATCGCCACCCAGGATCCCGAGCTGCGTAAAAAATTCGCGGGTGCACCTGAACACGTGGTCAACTACCTGTTTATGGTGGCCAAAGAACTGCGCGGTATCATGGCCGAGCTTGGCGTGCGCACGCTGAACGAAATGGTCGGGCGGGTTGATCTGCTGGAAATGGACGACGCCATTCGTCACTGGAAAGCGGAAGGTCTGGATCTGACACAGATTCTGACGCCAGCGGAAGAACCGGACGAATTTCTCGGTTCTTATGCCACAGACGCCCAAGACCACCAACTGGAACGCGCCCTGGACAACAAATTGATGGAACTGGCAGAACCCGCCATCAAAGAAGGGCAGCCCGTCAAGGCGGAACTGCCCATCATCAACACCAACCGCGTGGTCGGCGCCATGTTGTCCAACAAGATCATCCGTGAAGTCGGACCCGAGATGCTGCCCGACGGGCTGGTGCATTTCAAACTCAATGGCAGCGCCGGCCAGAGCCTGGGCTGTTGGCTGGCTCGCGGTGTTACCCTGGAAGTTGAAGGTGACGCCAACGACTTCACGGGCAAAGGTTTGTCCGGTGGACGGGTGATTGTATATCCGCCCAAGAACAGCCAGTTCAAGGCGGAAGACAACATTCTTATAGGCAATGTTGCCTTGTACGGTGCAACATCCGGCGAAGCCTATTTCCGCGGCGTTGCGGCTGAACGCTTCTGCGTACGCAACAGTGGCGCCAGCGCCGTTGTCGAAGGCGTCGGAGACCACGGTTGTGAGTATATGACCGGCGGGCGGGTGGTCATTCTTGGCCCCACCGGACGTAACTTTGCGGCCGGCATGAGCGGCGGAATCGCCTACATCTGGGACCGGGAAGACAACTTTAACCAGCAGTGCAACCTGGAGATGGTCGCCCTGGAAAGCTTGCAGAGCGAAGAAGATATTCGCGAACTGCGCGAACTGGTCGAAAAACACCAGCAATACACTGGCTCGTCCGTCGCAGCAGACCTGCTCGCCGACTGGCGCAATGCTCTGCAGCATTTCGTCAAGGTTATGCCAACCGACTATAAGCGCGTGCTGGAGCAACGCAAACAGGAAGTGAGCGCAGGCTGACGCCCGACCACATTCACTACAGACAATTAGAATTACTTTTGCAAGAAGATGGGTAAACCGACAGGATTTATGGAGTTTCCGCGCAACGCGGCACCTTACCGACAGCCGGCAGAAAGGCTGCTGGATTACAACGAAATTTATACGGATCACGATGAACAGCGTCTGGCTACCCAGGGTGCACGGTGTATGGACTGCGGTGTGCCGTTCTGCCAGTCCGAAGACGGCTGCCCGATACACAATCTGATCCCGGAATGGAACGATCTGGTTTATCGGGACCAGTGGCGCGAAGCGCTGGATCGACTACACAAGACCAACAATTTTCCTGAGTTTACCGGGCGCGTCTGCCCGGCGCCGTGCGAAGGCTCTTGCGTGCTGGGCATCACCGATCCTGCCGTGACCATCAAGAATATTGAAATGGCGATTATCGATCGTGGTTTTGCTGAAGGTTGGGTACAACCTTCGCCACCGGACAAACGCACGGGCAAAAGTGTCGCCATTGTTGGCTCCGGACCAGCTGGTCTGTCTGCAGCAGCGCAGCTGAATAAAGCCGGTCATCAGGTCAGTGTGTATGAACGCGCTGATCGCATTGGCGGCCTGCTGATGTACGGCATACCTAACATGAAACTGGCCAAAGACGAGGTGGTTGAACGTCGCGTACAGCTGCTGCGCGATGAGGGTATTGAGTTTTTTGTTAACGCCCCGGTTGGCGACGGCAGCGCTGGCAGCCATTCCATTCAGGCTCTTAAGGAACAACACGACGCTGTGCTGTTCGCCACCGGCGCCACGGTGCCACGCGATCTGCCTATTCCAGGCAGGGAGCTGAACGGCGTACACTTTGCCATGGAGTTCCTCACCGCGAACACCAAGAGCCTGCTGGATTCTGATCTGGCTGACGGCAACTATATCTCTGCCAAGGACAAAAATGTCATTGTCATCGGCGGTGGCGACACAGGTACCGATTGCATAGGCACGTCGCTACGTCATGGTTGTAAATCGCTGACCAACTTTGAACTGTTCCCACAACCCCCGGCCCAACGGGCAGCCAATAATCCCTGGCCAACCTGGCCGCGAATCTTCCGGGTCGACTACGGTCACGAAGAGGCCAGCCACAAACAGGGTGAAGATCCGCGGGTCTACTCTATCTCATCGCTGCATTTCATCGGCGACGAGCAAGGCAACGTCACCGGCGTGCGCACGGTCGACGTAGAGATGAAAAACGGCAAATTCGAGAACATCGAAGGCAGCGAGAAAGACTGGCCCGCCGATCTGGTGCTGTTGGCCATGGGATTCCTGGGTCCGGAACACGATGCTTCCGACCCACTGGGCCTGGAGTACGACGAACGCAGCAACTATCAGGCGGAATATGGCCGCTATCAGACCAACGTCGACAAAGTGTTTGCCGCCGGTGATTGCCGACGCGGTCAGTCACTGGTCGTGCGTGCGATTAACGAAGGTCGCGAAGCGGCCCGCGAAATTGATCGTTATCTGATGGGTGCTACTCAGCTGCCCTGACCGCCTCCTGGACCAGGCGCATTGGTCGTATCCATGGCTTGAGCGCCTGTAACTCCGCATTTAACGAAGATACCGCCGCCGTTGCGGCGGCGCGGCTGCTGAAGAGACCATAAGTAATGACATGCAGCCGCTTACCCGCCCGCTGCAGTTCGTAAATTGCAAACTCACTGGGATCAGGCTGCCGATTAATCAGCGCTACTGCCCGCTGCCGATTGGACAAGGTGACCAGTTGCAGTGTGAACAGATCTGCCGACTGTCTGAGCAACCATTGGCCATCGTGAAAGCTGCGGGACGCTTCCACCACGGGCACCGGTGACGTATTCGCTGACGCCGCGGTTTCAGGGCGAGGCGCCGGCTTTGTGGGTGCTGGTGGCGGCTCAGCCGCAGGTTCGGGCTCAGATGGGGTGTCTATGCTGATCTGGGCTGGCGGGCTGGGGGCCGGTGGTGCTGGCTGAGCAGCCGCCACTTCGGGCACAGCAGCCTCTTGCTCTTGCAGACGCTCTTGCTCTGCCGCTTTTTCTGCCTGTTTGTCTAACTCTGTCTGCGCCACAACCTCTGACAGTAAGTCTTCCGTCGCCGCTTTTTGAACCTCTGCCTGCAGCGTCTGAGGCGCTTCATCCTGTCCAGGCAATTCTATTTGTCCCGTCAGCGGGGATTGTTCCGACAGCGGGGATTGTTCCGGCAGCGGGGGTTGTTGCGCCGCTGTTTCTGCTGGATTAAGCGGTTTGGGATCGCTGGCCACCACCACCTCATAAGCATTGCCCGGTAAGCTTGTCTCCGGCTGCACAAACAGATAAACCAACGCCACCAGCACCGCCAGAAGTAGCGCCAAAGCAGTGTGTAACGCCGGGAACCCGCGTTTTTGTCGGTGCAACTCGCCAGTTTCCATTTCAATCAGCAGGTTGGACGCCATGCTGTCGATTGTCCCTGGATTACCGGCAGACTTGGTAAACAAGGAGTCCAACTGCGCGTCCGTGAACGGCAGACGGCCTCGATACTGCGCCTGAGCGAAGCGCCATTCCAGATAGTCTCTGACTTCCGCCTTGGGAAAACCAGTCAGGCGGATCTCATACCATTCCAATTCATCTCGCTTCGCGGCCCGGTCAACTGCACTCGCCAGGCTGGGCTCAGCAAACAATACCAGGCGCAATTCAGCCTGCGCGACCAGGGCAACCAGTCGCTGCAGCGCTGCTGATTCAAATAGATGGGCATCATCCGCCATGATCAGGCAACTGCGTCCGTTGTCTGTCTGCTCCTGCACGTGCGCCGTGATCAGATCACTTAAATCATCAGCACCCGCTGTCTTACTTTGAGCAATACCAAAACCCTGGGTCACCCCAGCCAGTACCTCGCGCTCCGTATTCACCAGCGTACCGGCTATTCTGGCGGCCATGGTTTGCGGTTCAACGCTGGCGGAGAGCTCCTTGAAGAGGGTGGATTTACCAATGCCAAAGCTACCTGTTACCACGAGAATGCGCCGGGACCATTGACTCAAATGCCGCAGATGGTCCAGGTGGGTTTTACGATCTGCACCCGCGTAGAAACCCTCTTTTGGCGGCACAAAGGGATTGTGAGTCAGGCCGAGAAAGGTGCGCTGATTCATGCTGGCTTAGTCCGCTGGAGGCTGACAAAAATTGGCCAACACGTCCGCTAAGACCTGGTGCGGATAGTCGTCGACCAACGAGACCGCACCGATACGATCAGCGACGATGAAGCGCAGGCGGCCATCACTAACCTTTTTATCCATCCCCATCGCCTGCAACATATCCTCAACTGCGGGCGCTGCCGCACCCTGCTCATGCAGGCTGACCGGTAGTTGCAGCGCACTGAGCAACTGGCTCAGGCGTATGACGTCAGCCGCCGGCAACCGTCCCAGAGCACTGGAGAAGGCGCCCGCCATCACCATGCCGACGGCCACCGCTTCACCATGCAGCCAGGTTCCATAACCCGCCAGGTTTTCTACCGCATGCCCGAAGGTATGGCCAAAATTGAGAATGGCGCGCAGACCTGTTTCACGCTCGTCCGCCGCCACCACTTCTGCTTTGATGGCGCAGGAGCGCTGAATAACATGTTGCAACGCCTCACTGTCACGCTGGTTCAGCGCCGTTACGTTGGCTTCCAGCCAGGCAAACAGCTCTGCATCGGCAATCACCCCGTATTTAACAATCTCAGCCAGCCCCGCAGCATACTCCCGCGCAGGCAAGTGGTTCAGCGCGGCCGTATCAATAAGCACCGCCTTGGGCTGATAAAACGCGCCGATCATATTTTTGCCAGCCGGGTGGTTCACGGCTGTCTTGCCGCCGACCGAAGAATCCACCTGGGACAGCAGTGTGGTGGGTATCTGGATAAAATCCACGCCGCGTTGGAAAGTTGCGGCGACAAATCCTGCCAGGTCACCTACCACTCCCCCACCCAGCGCAACCACACAGGTGGTGCGGTTGTGGCGTTTTGCCATCAGCGCATCCAGGGCCGCAGTAAAACTCTCCAGATTCTTGTAACGCTCGCCATCCTGCATCATAAACAGGTCTACCTGGAGGTTGCTTAACGCTGTGCGCAGTTGCGCACCAAACAATGAGTCGACGCGCTCATTGGTGATTACAAATACCTGACGACCTCGGATGTGCGGTATCAGCAGTTCGCGCAACGATTCAGCCGACAACACCCCGTCACCAATGTGGATCGGATAAGAGCGGTCATCCAGCGCTACAGTGAGAGTTTGCATATCAGTCAATTACCCCGTCCGCACGTAACCGGCGAACAATCTGATGCACCAACTGTCGGGCACTCTGATCATCAGACACAAACCGGTAATCTGCAATCTCCGCGTACAGAGGCGCCCGTTCCGCCAACAGTTGGCGCAACACAGCCTCCCGATCCCCGCCCTGCAACAGCGGGCGCTTCTTGTCTTTGTGGGTGCGTGCTAACAATCGCGCCAACGGACAGTCAAGATGTATCACCGTACCTCGCGCAGCCAGATGCTGGCGGTTCGTGGCGTTCTTAACGGCACCACCGCCGGTGGCCAGCACAATGCCCTGCATTTGGGTCAGGTCATCAATGACATGCTCTTCGCGTTCGCGAAACCCGGTTTCACCTTCCACATCAAAAATCCAGGAAATTTCTGCACCGGCACGCACTTCGATTTCTGCGTCAGAATCATAAAAAGGCCGATCCAGAGCCTCCGCCAGCAGACGTCCGACAGTGCTTTTGCCAACAGCCATCAGGCCAACTATAAAAATATTCTGACGTATCATAAAAAACGGCGCCCCTGGGCGCCGTTTAGTTTAAAGCAAGCTCTGCCAGCGCGCGATGATCGCGGCGGCTAAAATGCAGCTTTAGCGATCAGTCAAAGAATCCGCGATGATTCGAGGCGTGATGAAAATCAACAACTCCTGCTTGTCATCGCGCTCTACAGTACGCTTGAACAGCCGCCCAACGTAGGGAATGTCACCCAGGAACGGCGTCTTGGTGGTAGAGATGTTCTTATCTGTCTGGAAAATACCACCCAGCACAACGGTCTGACCGTTATCGACCAACACCTCGGTCTGGATCTCGTTGGTGTTGATTGATGGAACACCGTTAAAGACCTGACCCACCGTATCCTGCTTAACGTTCAACTGCATGATGATGCGGTCATCCGGGGTGATCTGGGGCGTTACCTCCAGCGACAATACCGCGTCTTTGAATGACGTAGACGTCGCACCGCTACTGGTGGCTTCCTGGAACGGAATTTCCACACCAGATTCAATCACTGCGGGGCTTTTGTCCGCCGTAATGACCTTGGGACGCGCAACCACTTCCGCATTACCATCGGTGGCCAGCGCCGACAGCTCCAGATCAACCAGATAACCGTCACCCGTCAGACCAATACCGAAGCTGGAAGCTCCCGCCTGTGTAACACCCAGATCAACCACCAGATCCCCTGGCACCGTAATATCGCCAGTGCCATCGACCAGAATGTTCTGTAATTCGGTCAGCGTCTCCTGCGAGCCACCATAACGTATGGCATCACCACTCTGGTTGCTGATGCCGCCACCACCCCAGCTGACACCCATCTGCTCAGAGAAAGTGCTGTTAGCAGTGACAATACGAGCTTCAATGAGAACTTGCCGCACTGGGATATCCAACTGACCTATGACCCGGCGAAACTCTTCCAAGCGATCTGCCGTGTCAGT
>JBCCUW010000011.1:0-22999 GCA_039196385.1 Pseudomonadota bacterium | reverse complement strand
GTATTCCATAACTCCGCCGCGTTGGCGCGGGTTGGCGGACAGTACTTTGCCACCGGTATGTTTACGTGCAATAGCGGTTGCCTGTTGCAGACTGATGCCAGGCGCTGGGGCCAGATAGTTGGCGCTGGCGTCTTTGGTGATCGTGTTCAGGTTAGGCAATGGCTGGGCCGCGTGGCTGGGTAGACTGCAACAGACACAAACCAGCAGGGCTGCAGCCAGGTTATGCCCGAGTTTCAGGGACACTGGTTTTTGCCTGCTTTTCTGAGCCTTTCTATTAACGTCACTAGCGTCTGTATGAGCCTGAGTGTCCATCTACCGACCGTCTGTGTGTCTGTTGAACAAAACAATCATTCCGCCTTCCTGTAGCTTCGTCCCTTTAGCTTAGTCATTGTACCTGCCAATCTGACCAGTCGTCAGCCCCTATTCCGCGGGGCTGACCCGCACTCGCACGCGAATTGAGTCACCGGGATCACGATGCATTCGCGTGGTATAAGTTTCACCACCGTAGACATAACTGACCCGATAACCATCCGGGCGCTCTTCTTCGCGTACCTCACGGCTGACACTGCACACTTCTTCCGTACGGTAGCGTACTTCATCATAACCGTGCCCGTGCTTCTGCCGGTGATGGCGCGAAATATCCGAAGCTACGGAGCCACCCAGCACAGCACCCACTACCGCGCCAACTTTCTGGCTGCTCGAATTGGTCCCGACCGCGTTACCCAGCGCACCGCCAATAATGGCGCCCACAATCGGCACCGTGGCAGACCGATGGCGCGATGGCCGCGTCTGATACGCCACTTGTTCTTCGCGGCAGGTTTCGACCGGCACACTATAGCTCACCGTTTTGTACAAGGGCTGCACATCAACCACACGCGCTCGCTCGTAGCTGGTACCCGCGTAACTCGGTGTGGCCACCAGCAACGCTGGCACCAATACCGGCAGCCAGGCGAGTCGACGACAACGGCGCAGCGCGGAGCCGAGGTTCAAGGGCGCCTCGTTTAAGGGCGCTTCGTTTAAGGGCGCTTCATTTAAGGCCGCCTTATTTAGGGCCGCTTTATTTGAGTGTGTGAGCTGCAACATGTCGAACCTCATTAACAATCTCTGACAATGCAGCTCATATTAGCCAGGTCAACTGAACGGCATCTGAACAATTGCGCCCTGTTAACGCCAGATAAGGCGCACCGGTTGGCAACAGTTATGCGAGCAACCGCACATCCGCAACAGTGTGCGTCCGGTCCAGTTCAGCAATCAGCGCGGGACGCTGCGGAGGCGTCTGCCACTGCCATTCAGTTAAGCGCTGATAGTGGGCTATAAAGCGCCGTAACGCAGCGTCACTCATGCGGCGGGTCGCAGGCAACTGCTGTTCCTGCTGAGTGCGCCAGGTATGCACCTGATCGAAACCAGGCGCCCGCAGATAGAGCCAGGCATCAAACAGGGGCCACAAATCCTGGTACTGCGCTGCAATCTGTGTATTTACCCAGGTGCGCCATACGCCAGCCGTGTCTTCGTGCAACTCCAGATCGTTAACCGCCAACTGCAGCGCGTCGTCCGGTTGTGGCACGACTCCCATGCACCAGCCTTCAACAATCAACAATTCCGCGCGCACGCTACGCTGGCCGGCCTGATCATCGATGGCTTTGTCGAACACCGGCAACTCCACTTTCACGCTGGCGCCATGCTGCCGCACTTGTCGCAGGATATCAGCTAACCTGCCGGTATCGTGGGTCCCCGGTACACCGCGAGTCGCCAGCAGCGGATGCACCTCGGCAGCCAACGCCTGCCTGGCCGCATGGCTCAGATAAAAATCATCCAGCGATACGGTTGCCGCAGCACAACCCTGTTGTTGCAGGTAGTCACATAAGATACCGGCCAGTGTAGACTTACCGCTGCCCTGGGAACCGCTGATCGCGACCAGCCGGCCGGCGCCTGCATCGCCCACAGATTGGCTGAGTAAGTACTGCCCCATGCCCTGGGCCAACAAGGACCAATCGGTAAACCGGATCGCCGGATCGTCTTGCGTAAGCACGACATCACAGGCAAACACGTTCGCGAACGCGCGCTGCAGCGCGCCAAGGTCAAGCACACTCAACCCTGATCAACATCTTTGCATCATCCAGACTGCGTCCATTATAGTCCACGGAACCTTCCTGCATTTGAGAGTCTAAGCCCTGCACACAAGGAGCTAACAATAATGAATCAAATAATCAGCACATTCACCCAGCTTTACGACCGCGGAATCGCCCTGGCGGGGCATTTCGACGGCGTCGCTTCGCTCATTTTGCGCCTGATCCTCGGCCCGGTACTGATTGCCGCCGGCTGGGAAAAAATCACCGGTGACAACTGGTTCAGCCCGGAGCTGTTACCCTTCCCATTCAGCGTATTACCGGTAGAGCTGTCCTGGTTTCTCGCCAGCTACACCGAGTTTATCGGCGGCATCTGTCTGCTGCTGGGTCTGGCGACACGGATCTGGGCAATCCCCCTGGCCGTTACCATGCTGGTTGCCGCCGGCTCGGTCCACTGGGACAACGGCTGGCCAGCCATTGCACCCTCCAATCCGCCCAAAGTCTGTATCCCGGATACTCGCGAAAACGCCGAATCCAGCGTATTTTACCGCTATATCAAGTGTTACAACGTCAACGAGCGCACGATTGAAGCGTCAGAACGGTTGTCCCGGGCCAAAGCCATCCTCCGCGAACACGGCAACTACCGCTATCTCAACGGCAGCGGCAGCATCGTGAAATTGAACAACGGCATCGAATTCGCCATTACTTATATGGCCATGATTCTTGCCCTGTTTTTTATCGGCGGAGGCCGCTATTTCAGCCTGGACTATTATCTGCGGCTGCTGCTGCGCCGCGGAGACAACGGTTAAGGTCTAAGCGTGGAAGTGCGCGCGCTGGTGGTCAGTTTTGCGGGTATCGCCGCAGTATTGTTCGCGGCCAGCTGGCTCAGCTCGCGCCTGCGCTTACCCACCCCTACCGCCCAGTTTCTCCTGGGCGCGGTAGCCGCCAACAGCGTTGTC
This sequence comes from Pseudomonadota bacterium, assembly GCA_039196385.1. GTDB lineage: Bacteria > Pseudomonadota > Gammaproteobacteria > Pseudomonadales > Azotimanducaceae > UBA4421. The sequence continues at coordinate 19,974 of JBCCUW010000011.1, read as the reverse complement.
GCCCTGGGCTACGACACCGGCCTGCGTTATCAGAACTTTCACGACCTGGTGTTTTACGTATTTCTGCCAGTGCTGGTTTTCACCGCCGCTTTTGCCATTGACGCGGGCAAACTGAAAAGACAGTGGGTACAGGTCAGCAGTCTTGCAGTTGCCGGGTTGCTCCTGACAACAGTCTTTACCGCAGTTTGTCTCTACTACGCCATTAACCACCCCTCCGGCTTTCCCTGGTTGGCTGCTCTGCTGACAGGGGCCCTGCTTGCGGCCACTGACCCGGCGGCAGCCACCAGCCAACCGTGGCTGCATGAATCGAGACCACGCCTGGCCCTGCTGCTTGAGGGCGAGAGCCTGTTTAACGATGCCACCGCGGTGGTGCTCTTCAGCGTGATTCTCAGCCTGGCGCTGCAGGCCGGTGATACCACCGCAGCTGCCATCAGCCAATCTGCGGCACTCACCTTCATTTGGGAGATCAGCGGTGGTCTGCTTATCGGGTTGGCAGCAGGGGCAGCGGGTTACTATCTCAGCAGGTCCGCAGCACTCAGTCACCGTCTTTGGCTGGGATTGGCTCTGGCTTTTGCGGTTTACCATCTGAGTCTGTCAATTCACGCCTCAGGCGTGGTCGCGTGTCTGGCCTGTGGCTTGTGGATGGGGCAAGATGCAGATCAGGAACCTGCGGCAAAACAGCAGTGGGTCTTGCTGGGGGATACCACCAACGGCATCCTGTTTGTACTGATGGGTGCAACCATCACAGTCAGTATGTTTACCGAGCGCTGGCTGGCCATGCTGCTCGCGATTGCCGCGGTCGTCGTCGCCCGTTTTGTCAGCGTACACAGCGTGCTGGGTGCCCTCGCCGGGTTTGGCCGCTATTCTGTTAGTCTGCCCGTCAACCTGCAGGAGCGGAATCTGGTGGGTTTATTGGGCATGCGCGGCGCAATCACAATTGCGCTGGTTTTGGTCTTGCCAGTGGAATTACCTTACTGGTGGACGGTCCAATCCATTGCTTACGGCGTGGTGCTGTTTGACCTGCTGGTCACAGCACCCTTAATGCCGGTGCTACTCAAACGTTGACTGGCGTTGACTGCACAGGCGCGACAGGTTTTTATTGTTAGTTAATCATCAAGTTCTAAAGGTAGTGTTTTGAAATTCAGACAACTCAGGCTCATCCTCCCGTTCTGCGGCACTGTGGTGCTGCTCGGCGCGTGTGCACAATCACCGTCCGCACCCAATGTGCAAACGCCGGCAACGGCTGATGCAGCCAGCGCGGAAACAACCGTTGTGCGCAAGAGCCCCAATGACACCCGGAGCTACAAATATCTGACCCTGCCAAACAGTCTGCGTGTTTTGCTGGTGTCCGACCCCGATACCGAAAAATCTGCCGCAGCACTGTCGGTTTACCGCGGCAGTTTCCATGAGCCAGAAAATCGTCCGGGCCTGGCCCACTTTCTGGAACACATGTTGTTTATTCAAACCCACACGTTTCCCGAAATTGACGGGTTCCAGCACCACATCAGTGGCAATGGCGGTTCATCCAACGCGTATACCGCCCTGGATCACACCAACTACTTCTTTGACATCCGTCCCGCCGCTTTTCCTGAAGCACTCGCCCGGTTTGCCCACTTTTTCATTGATCCGGTATTGAGCCCGGAGTACTCCGCGCGCGAAAAAAATGCGGTGCACAGTGAATATCAACTGCAACTGAAAGACGATGGCTGGCGTGGCTACATGGTTGGGAAACAGGCGCTTAATCCCGATCACCCCGGCGCCCGCTTCACCATTGGCTCGCTGGATACCCTGTCCGGCGATATCCACGAGGATCTGGTTGAGTTTTTTGCCGCGGAGTACTCAGCTGACCAGATGGGGCTGGTGGTGCTGTCTAATCAGAGCCTGGCCGAGCTGGAATCAACCATCACCCCGCTGTTCAGCAAAATCGCCAACAAGAACATTGGTCCGGACCACCCCCAGGTACCTATGTATACAGCAAACGAGCTGCCGGCCAGAGTGGGTATCAAAGCGCTGAAAGACGGCACTACTGTGACCTATAGTTTTCCCATGCCCGACACACGGCAGCACTATCGCAAAAAGCCCGAAGGTTACTTCTCGAATCTGCTGGGCCACGAAGGTGAAGGCAGCCTGTATCAGTTCCTGAACGCGCGCGGTTGGATCGAGAGCTTGAGTTCAACGGTGGGCAGTCTGGACCATGCCAACAGCATGTTGTCCGTGAGCATCCGTCTGTCGCAAAGTGGTGAAGCCCATATCGACGCCATCACAGATGCTTTGTTCCAGTACATAGATCTGATCAAAGCCACGCCGCCCCAGGCCTGGTTGTACGCAGAACAGGCTCGGGTTGCGGAACTGAGTTTTCGCTTCCAGGAGAAATCCAATCCGATGGGTTTTGTATATCAGATGGCTCCCCGACTGGACCATTTTGCGGCCGAAGACCTGCTGGTTGCACCGTATCTGATGGAAGAATTCGACGCTGAGCTTATCCAGCAGTTTATGAGCTATCTGCGACCTGACAATCTGCTCATGGAAGTGTCCAGCGCGGACTTACAGGGTGATCAGACAGAACCCTGGTTTGGCGTGGCGTATACACTTGACCGCGGTGCCGTGAAGCGCAGCCCCGTCGAAGGTGGCGGGATGGGTTTACCCCCCGCCAACCCCTACCTACCCGAAAACCTGGCGCTAGAAGCGGACGACAAAGCCAGCATCAAGCAACTGGTCAACGACAACGGCTTGTCGCTGTGGCTCGACACAGATGTTGCCTACGGCGCACCCCGGGCCAATCTGTCGCTGGAACTGGCGGTCGAGGGTGGTTTTGTCGAAGCACACGAACGCGCGATGGCACAGCTTTATCGCATGCTGGTCAACGACAATCTCAGCGAGATCACGTATCCGGCCTATCTAGCTGGACTCAGTTATGGTCTGAACGTGGGTGATTCCGGCTTCAGCGTCTCCATCCGAGGCTATGCCGACAAGCAACAAGTGTTGTTGAGTACCGTCCTGGCAGCTTTGCAGGAGACACCTGTGGACCCGCAGAAGTTCTCGAACTTCAAAGCTGCGCTAATTCGGGAATGGCGCAATACCGCCAAGAACAAGCCTTTCCAGCAGTCTTTTGCCGCCCTGGCTGAAGTGCTGCAAAACAATCGCTGGCCCAGCGCCGCACTGGCAGACGCCTTGAGTGAGGTCAGCGCAGAGGATCTGTTACGCTGGCGTGATGCCCGGTTGACCAGTTTCAGCGTACAGGGCCTGTTACACGGTAGCGTAGCGGAAGCAGACGCAAGCCGCTTACAAAAACTATTGCAGGATACCCTACCGCTTAAGCCGCACGCCCTGGCCCGGCCAGTTGTCCAAACTATCGACCAGGCGCTGCGTTTACAGTTGCCGGTTGAACACGACGACGCCGCCATGGTTTTGCACATCCAGGATCCAGACGAGAGTTTCGCCAGCCGCGCCCGCAGCGCGCTCGCAGGACAGCTACTGCATAACGCATTTTTCCGTGAACTGCGCACAGAACAACAGTTGGGCTACGTGGTCAGTGTGTCTAATCGGCCGATTGCCGAACGAGGGGGTGTATCTTTTATCGTGCAATCACCGGTCATGTCTGCAGCCGGTCTGGTGAATGCAACCCGGCTGTTCCTGGACAACTACATTCAAGCCTGGCCAGACCTGGACCCTGATGAGTTGGAGCAGCAGAAACTGGGGCTGATTAACCGCCTGACTCAGACGCCAAAGAATCTAAACGAACAAACCGGTTACTACTGGCAGGATCTAAGGCGGGGGCACCTCAGTTTCGACAGCCGTCAGCAAGTGGCAGACCTGGTGCAACAGCTGAGTCACGAAGATATGACCGCCTATTTTGCCCAACTACAGGAAAAGTTCGACCAGCGCAGACTGTTGGTGTTCACGCAAGGTAAGTTTGCTGACGTACCCCAGCAGGGCAAGTTGCTCAGCAGCGTGGTGGGTGGTTAATCAGCAACTTCAAACACTGGTTCAATTCCCGGTGAGCTGAAAGTTGAAGCGCGGCAGGGACTGCAGAATCGCCTTGCCGTAGCGCTGCGTGACAATGCGCTTGTCCAGCATGGTGATCTGCCCATGATCCTGTTCATGCCGAATCAGTCGACCACAGGCCTGCACCAGTTTCAGGGCAGCATCTGGCACGGATATTTCATAAAACGCATTGCGGCCACGCGCTTCTGCCCATTCTGCGATTGCCTGATCCACGGGGTCATCCGGCACCGCAAACGGCAACTTCACAATAATGACGTGCCGGCAGTAATCATCCGGCAGGTCCAGGCCTTCTGAAAAGCTTGCCAGGCCAAACAGATAACTGTGCTCACCACGGTCGATACGTGCCCGGTGCGTGCGAATCAGAACCTGTTTCGCGGCTTCCCCCTGCACCAGTAACCTTTTGCTGAGCGCTTCGGGCAGTGCTTTGACCACCGCGTTGAGCTGACGCCAGGAAGTGAAGAGCACCAGGGCACTGATCTGTGCCGCCAGCAGTTCCGGCAGCAGGCTTGTCACTTCAGCGCTATGCGCATCAAAGTCGCGCGGGTCCGACTGCATGGCAGGCACACTGAAAGTGGCGATTTCGGGATAATTAAAAGGGCTGGGGATGCGCACCTGGGTGGTCTCCATGGGGAGACCTGAGCGCTCCAGAAAACGGTCGAATCGACCCATGGCACTGAGCGTAGCCGAAGTACAGATCACCCCATACGCGCGCTGCCAGAGCACTTCTTCGAGAATATGCCCCGGCTCAATGGGCGCGCTGACTAACTCGACATCCGTATCCGTACGATTCACCCAACGGGCGTAGCGATAGGGCGAGTCGTTGACGTAGTCGTGCAACAGCGCCTGCGCGGCCAGTGCTCTGGTTTGCAGCTGTCCCACCGGCACCAGCCAGTCTTCCGCCTCATAAGCATTCTGCCAGTTGCTTTCGCCGGCCACTGCATCCTGCACCAGACCATGGACGCGTTCCAGTTCATCACAGATTTTACCCACCGGCGGTAAAGCAGCGGCCGCAAGTTCGCGCAATTCGGCCGGCACTTCCCCCAGGGTAAAACGATGGATATCCAGGGCCTCGTCACGCGGCTCATAGTCCAGCTGGTGCAATCCGGCCGCCAGCGCCTCCAGAGCGCCACGCAACGCAGCGGCTTCGCCAGCGACCGCTGTGGCAGCAGAAACCAATTCATCAGGCCGGGCAAAACGCTGGGTCAGACTGCCAAGTACCGCGCTGACCTGCTCCAGCCAGCTGATGGTGCCCTGCATTCTCGCTCTGGCGGAAAAGTGACTCTGAGTTTTGTCTGCCAGATGATGCGCTTCGTCGAGAATAAAAATGCATTCTTCCGGTTCCGGCAGCACGGCCCCACCACCCAGGGCCAGGTCAGCCAGGACCAGGTCATGATTGGCCACAATCACATCAGTCCCTTCAAGCCGGTTGCGGGCACGAAAGAAGGGACACTGCTTAAAAAAACTGCAGCGGTTATTACTGCAACCACGATGATCTGTGGTTACTGCAGCCCAGGCTCCGTCGGGCATCTCGTCCGACCAGCTGTCCAGCTCACCATCCCAGGCACCACGCCCGATACTGTCCAGCATGGATTGATACAGCGCAATGTGGTCACCTTCCGTCACCCCGCCATCGTTGACCTGAAACAAGGCCATCTCCTGCTGGTCCTGATACTTCAGGTGATCATCGAGACGCTTCAGACACAAATAGCGACCACGCCCTTTGGCCAGCGCAACACTGAAATTCAGCTCGGCGTTTTCTTTCAGGTCGGGAATGTCATGCAGTGTCACCTGTTCCTGCAGCGCCACGGTTGCTGTGGAAAGAACGATGGTTTTCTGCAATGCCGCGGCGGTTGGAATGGCGGCCAGACAATAGCCAGCCGTTTTACCAGTGCCCGTACCCGCCTCAATCACCGCGATGCGCTGACTGTCCGCCGCCAGCGTGCGCGCCACTTGCGCAATCATTTCGCGCTGCCCCCGCCGTGGATTGAAGCCACGCGCGGCCAGCCAGGCCCGATAGGCAGTCTGGATGGTTTCTTTGAGTTCGTCGCTAAGCGCAACCACCGGCGGGGCTGTGGCGTTCATGCAGCGAAGCTTACGCGGGCCATTCGCGCCTGGCTACTGTTGTGTCCCCTTCCCGCCTGTGCGACATTGCTTAACAACATGACAACACAATTTCCGGGAGCCCGCTTCATGCAAACGCGCATGCAACCGCCGCATTATCTGCTGCGCAGCTTATTCACCGTTCTGCTTTTGTGCAGCAGCCAGCTGGGGTGGACAAATGATGACAACCGCCTGCAGCTGCCCGCAGGCTTCAGTATCGAGCGTCTGAATTTCAGCGTGCCGAACGCCCGGCAAATGGCACTAACACCAAACGGCACTTTGATAGTGGGCACCCGGCGCCGCGGCAAGGTGTATGCAGTTCCGGATGCAATGAGCGACGCCGAACCCGCTGTGATTGATCTCCTGAGTGACCTGCGTATGCCCAGTGGCATTACCGTGCATGACGGCGACTTGTATATCGGGGCACTGAACCAGGTGATTAAGGTCACGGATATTGACAAGCATACTCACGCAGACGCACCAACCACCGTTGTTGCCGATAACCTGCCGGACAAAACACACCACGGCTGGAAGTACTTGAAGTTCGGCCCGGACGATCAGCTGTATGTGCCGGTGGGCGCACCCTGCAATATCTGCCTGTCGGACGACCCGCGCTTTGCCAGTCTGCTGCGCATGAATCCGGCTACGGGTACGACCACCATCTGGGCCCACGGCATCCGCAATACTGTCGGTTTCGCCTGGCACCCACGCACCGGCGAGTTGTGGTTCAGCGACAATGGCCGCGACATGATGGGTGATGACGTGCCGCCGGAGGAAATTAACATCAGCACCGAGGCCGGGCAGCACTTCGGCTACCCGTTTGTGCACGCACATGATATTGATGATCCGGAATTTGGTGATCACAACATGCGCAGTAAGTGGCAATTCACCGGTCCTGAAGTAGAAATTCAAGCGCACTCAGCGGCACTGGGCATCACTTTCTATGACCACACCCAGTTCCCTGAAACCTATCGGGACGCTCTATTTGTGGCTGAGCACGGCTCGTGGAATCGCAGCAGTAAAGTGGGTTACCAGGTCAGTGTAATCAAGCAAACAGATTCCGGGGAACTGTCCTACCAGCCCTTTGTCAGCGGCTGGCTGCAGGGTGAAGAAGACTGGGGTCGGCCCAACGATGTACTGGTAACACCCACGGGCGCACTGCTTATTGCTGATGACAAACAGGGCATTATTTACCGGGTAAGCTACGCCCCCGAGGCATGAAGCCACGGTGCATCACCGCTCTTCTACCCGAATACAGACCCGACCGTCAGATCTTTCACCCAATGCCACCCAAACGTGGGGTGGCCTGACGTTATTCTAACCCGGCCTGCTGAGCTGCCGCCGTGTTGTATCCGTCGGGACTATGCACAACGCCGTTGTTATCCACCAGGTAGTAACCACGCTGGTGCATACATTGAAAGAACGGTCCGTGTTGGTCCACCCCAAGTGTGAGGCCCTGTTCCAGCATGTCTGTCTCACACGCTTCTTTATCAAAAGCAAACAGATATTCACCACCTGCCGGGTGGTACCAGGAAAAAACCGGGGCATTTGACGTACATCCTGCAATCGAAATAACGGCAAACATGAGGAGGAGGTTCCTTTTCATGCTCGCCATTGTTGCCGCCTTATATGACAACTATGTGACGAAATCCGGGGAAATCGACAACTACATCAAAAAAAACACACTTTTTTACGAAAAAACCCCCAAAAACAGGCTTGCAGGGCCGGCTTTGTAACAATTCGACGTCACAAATTAGATATATTTCGTCACGCAATCGAAACATAACGCAACGCCACAGAATGAGGATGTGAGTATGTACAAGTCAATCAGCCTGGCGCTGGCTACGATTATTGTAGCTGGATGTGCCAGCACCCAAGCCCCAACACCAACCCATCGATGGGCCTCCACCGAAGACGCTGATCGAATTCAATATCAGAACGACCATGCAAAATGTCAGGCCACGGCGAAAGTGCCGGGCTCGCGCGCGGAACTGGCTACCGACAGTCCTGAATTTGCGGCCTACCGGCAGTGCATGAACAGCCGCGGCTACGTCCTGACTGCCTACAACGGCGAATAGGCTACACGAACGGGCATACCGGCCCTGCCATAAAAAAGCCCGGGATCTACCCGGGCTTTTTTTGTGATCGCAGAACTGACTTTACAGCTGCCACTTCAAATCAACCGAGAATGTGGTTCCCACATCCTGCTCAATGACCACCACGTTACCGGCGGCGCCATCCTGCTCAATTTCCAGCTCATCATCCAACAGATTCTGCGCCTTGATCTTCAAGGTCAGATTTTCAGTCGGATACCAACTGTACACCAGGTCCAATGAGTGGAACGGCTGTTCAAAAGCATCACCGTTGCCATCGACGCCAGCAAAGAAGATCCGCTCACCAAAGGCGTTGTACACCAGCGTGGCGGCATGCTTAGCATCCGCAGAGTCCCAGCCAAACTGCACGTTGGCCACCCACTCGGAATGCTGGGTGAGACGCCGATTATCATTGGTGATGGACGCCGCCCCGGGTACCGCGCGGTCGATATCAATATCAGAGTCGCTGAATGTCGCGTTGCCAGCAATGTAGAACCCTTCCAGTGCGGAGCTGAAGCTGCCCAGGCCTTTCAACCATTCAACTTCCGCGCCGTAAATCTCACCCTTTTCCCCGTTGACGAAGGAGAACAGGATGTTGTCTTCACTGGCGCCACCTTGCACCGTTTCAATCGGCGCATCAATGTCTTTCCAGAACAGCGACACAGCAAAACTGTCACCACTGTCCCACAACCACTCACCGCGCAGATCAAAGTTGGTTACGTCTGAGGAACGCAGGTTGGCGCGCCCCTGCACCCGCGCTTCTGTGAGCGGATCAATAAAGATCGATTCTGTCACCTCGCGAATGTCAGGACGTGCAACAGTTTCACTCCATGCCGCACGGAACTGAAACTCATCTGCCCAGAAACCCGGCTGGATGTAGGTAATGGCAAGTGATGGGTAGTACTCATCTTCCGCAATGACCCCTTCCGCAATTTCCTGGGGGGTGGCCCCAATGCGGGATTCGCCAAACGCCAGGATATCGAGTGGTACGGACACCTGCACAAAGTCTTCGTAGCGCACGCCACCGGCAATCCGCCAGGTTTCGTTGATCAGCAGATCAAACTTACCCCAGGTTGCATCGTTAACTTGTGCGGCGGCGTAACTTTCTTCGCCAAACTGACCGATATTCAAAGACAGCTGAATGCCGGTATCCGGGTTCAGCAGGTTCTCATCACTGAACACCTGGGGCGGAGTACCCGAAGCCACCGCAGCAAAACCTGCGTCGGTGCTACCCAGACCAAAGGTGATCTGCTCAAACAAACGGGTCTTACGAACGTAATCGTAGCCACCCGACAGCTCCAGATCCCAACCATCACCATAGAACGGGTATTTAACCGCAAAACCGTTACTCTCAACCTCATCTTCCAGTTCCGCAAACGTATAGCGCGCAGCGGTTAAGGTCGAACGGATTCGATTGTTTAATACCGCGCCCGTCGCCAGATCCAGGCTGTCGAGTGATTCGGTTCGTACTTCATTGGGAATATCCGTATCTGCAGTGGAGTCTGACCAGTACCAGGTGTATTCCAGGTCACGTGCAATCTCCGTCCAGCTCAGCCAATCAGGCAGCAGCGCAAGCGTTGCCTCACCCAGAGTATGGCTGCCGGAAATCTGGTTCACTTCCAGTTCACGCTGTTCAAAGCGAATATCTTCGATGCGACCCTGAGTGGGGTTACCCGGATCAAAGCAGTCATTAAACTGACCTTGCGCACACGTGTTGGACACGGACAGTTCGTCTTCCGTGTTACGGATGAACATGGAATTGGTACCAATCTCGTGATCTTCGGTAAAGCGCACACCCAGGTTGAGAGAACCGGTGATCGACGTTGAGCGCACCGTGCGGCTGGTCTCGGAGAAGTCGGTATCCGGCTCTGAGATACGCCGGTTGATGCGTTCACGGTTACGCCAGTTGTCATCGTAAGCACCCAGAGCGAGGAAGCCCACTTCCCAGTGTTCACCGAAGAACCAACGGTAGCCTCCAGTGGCCTCCAGGCCAATATCCGCAGGCAGGTCTTTCTCCCGCACATCGATATTACGATTCAGCTCGGTGGCCAGATTGCGCCGAATCTCCTGGGCTTCTTCAATCGTATGGAACGCTCCATCGCGCTGCAGAATCTCCAGAATATTGCCTTCCGAAAAATCGCCCTGATAGGTGTTAATGGCGTCCAGCAGCACCGGTGATAATTCCCGTGTACCATCATCGTCACCAAACACATCATCGTCGCCACCGCTGTAACTGAAGCCATCATCACTGCTGTTCGTGTTCCAACCAGACTTAACCTTGAGCGACAAGACAATATCTTCGGGCACACGTTTGGTGCGGATGTTGACGTTACCACCGCCAAATGCCGCAGGCAGTTCCGGCGAGTAGCCTTTCGACACCGTTAGCGCATCAACAATTTCAGCGGGAAATATATCCAGTGGCAAAACGTTGCGGGTCAGATCCGGAGAAGGCACCGAAGCGGAATTCAGTTGCGCACTGGAATAACGTTCACCCAGGCCGCGCACATAGACATACTTGCCTTGCGCCAGGGTCAAACCCGGCACCCGGCGCAGCGCAGCAGCCACATCACTGTCACCGACACGGCTGATTGCCTCAGCGTCCAACATGTCCACCGGTATGCTGGCGTCCATACGCTCAGAGACAATATCCGTGGCCGCCGCCTTATAGCGTCCAATGACCACCACCTCTTCAATGGCGTCGTTGTCGGCTGTTGCGACCGGGGCGGCTGGCGCTTCCTGTGCCTCCTGTGCCTCCTGGGCAAAGGCTGCCATAGCCATGGTTGCAACCAGCAGGGCAGAAGCAACTCGAATTGTTTGCATAGTCATATTTCTGTTTCCCATAAGTTTGGTTAGCGAGGCGCTATGAGCCGCGCAATACTCTAGGGTATGAAATAGACAGTGCTGTCTAAGCCGAACGTCCAACCACCTGCGGTGAAGTCGTTACTGGCGTTCACCGCACCCAGCATTTCATCAGACGTATCCATGTCACCATCCGTGTCCGCCAGGGTGAACACAATCGGCGCACCCATTTCGTCCAGGGGCACGTCCAGCGTGTGGTAACCGTTGGCTTCGAAAATGGTGGCCAGCGCGGTATCGGTCACAATGGCGTTGCCGACGTTGCCAGCGTATGCCACAGATCCTGTGTTCGTTACCCATGCGGTGATGGTATCGCCGTTCGGCAAGTCATCCTGGGTGGGGACCGCCCCAGCAAGCAACGTACCCGCTACGACCGATTCACCATCCTGGGCCGCTTGTGTCGTGCTGGTGTCATCAATCTCAAACAGCTCATTGCCAGTCTGGGACAGGAAGTTCAGGCCATGACCGTCGTAGACAATAGAGTTCAGGATTGTCGTGCGAGCACCGCGGCGAATGATCACGCCTTCAGAGTCACCATGCGTGCCGGCATCAAAGTTCGAGGGTATACAGGTCATATTGACAATGGTCGGATTGGTCAGCGGCACCAGTCCCAGATCATCACCATCACCATCACCTTCAACACAGCGGTTGGCGTCGGTAGGATTGTGAATGACCAGCGCCGGGCCTACCGTGCCGATATAACCATCGGTGAAATCGATGGAGTCATCGCGCACGTACATCGCCAGCAGATTTTCGACGTTAACAGCGCCGCCAAAAAACTCTACGCCGTCGTCAAAGGTGCTGTAAATCTGCACGTTTCGGACCACGGTGCCGGAACCCACGGCGTTGAAGGTTATGCCATTCAACTCGTCACCGGGTGCGGCTTCGAAACCGGTGTGTTTGACGACTACATATTCCAGGTTACCGGAGCTTTCTGCGTTATCCGAACCGCCAAAGTTGGAAGGTCGGCCTTCTGATAGTTCGTGGCAGTTGTTATTCGCGCGCGCTGCATCGTCACACTGGGAAGTGATGCCGTTACCGTTGATCACAATGCCGCCCCACAAGGAGACATCGAATTGGCCGGCGGTACCCGTTACCGCGTCTGCAAAGGCTGTGATTGTAATCGGGCGAGATGGTGACCCAATGGCAACAATCTGCGAACCTCGATTGATCAGCAGGTAGTCATCGTCCGCAAATGCCAGCGTGGAGCCCGACTCAATGGTCAGTACTGGGCCAGTGCCACCAGCCGGTGCCGGGCCAGCGTCTACGTTCACGCCCACTTGAAGCACGTCGTTAAAAATGTGTGCCCCAGTGATAAACGGTACAGTGACGTCAACCTCCAGAGGGTTGTCCGCACCAACAAAAGCCGAATCATAGGTACAGTTGGTGCCGTCAAACGAACCCTGCTGCAGCGTGTTGGTCGCCGGATCGGTATAGTTGGCGCAAGGATTGGCGCTGCCGCCGCCACCGTTGTCGACACTGTTATCTGTGTTTGATGAATTGTCATTGGCGTTGATGTTTACGTCACTGCCGCCGCCACCGCAGCCAACAAGCGCAAAAATGCTGATCAAAGCCAGATAAGTAAAGCGTCTCATAGTCCAAGAACCCCCTAATTGCATGTATTCGCCAGCTTGAAACTGATCGACGCGCATCTTAAGAACAGCAAATGACAGTATTGTGACAAAGACTAAAACTTCTTGTTATTTGCCCCGGGGCCTTGCTAGCACAGCGGCGCGCTGCGGATGACTGTCACAAAACTGTAAAAATCCGCGACTAAGTTAGGGCAGATGTCATAAAAACTTTACCGTCTATGGGTTACCGAAAGCTGCTGAAAGACTATATGCAACACGTTGAGGCCATTGTGGGCGTCGATCTGGTCGAGCTGGCGGCGTTAACCAATGCGCTTAACAAACGCGACCTTGGCGAACTGCGGACCATGAGCGCCGAGCTGAGCCGCGAATCGTTTATGGAGCGCTTGCCCACAGATCAGAACCACATCGTGCACGACATGCTGCAGCACGGGACGTTGCAACTCAGTGATCTACCTCTGCTGAATGGTATTAACGCGGCACCCCAGGGCAACGAGGTCAGTCTGTCGGACGAACAATTTCAGCAGTTTGTGCATCTGCTGTTGAATGAAGCGAAACGTATCGAAGCAGAAGACAGTGATGCCAAAAACGGTCAGCGCCGCTGACAGTCTGCGCTGCGTGGTGAGTTTGAAAGGCGGCGGCGCCTAACGAAAGCGTACGCGCAATGGTTCGCGCGGTGCAGGCCTGTCGCGACCAGCTCGCGGGCTGGCCACAGTACCGTCATGGCGATAACCGTGGCCATAGTTGTCGTCGTTGCGGTTATGCGGTCGTTTAGTCTTGTGTGGGAAAGTCCTGTGTGGGAAGCCGAGCGGATAATAGTACCCGGACCGCTCGCGGACATCGCTGGCGCGGGCTTGTGCCTGCAGCGCAGCCTGCCGCTGCGCCTCGCGCTCTTTGCGGCGCTGGTCACGTTCAGCATCCCGGGCGCGGCGGGCCGCCGCGAGATCGTCCGCCACCTGGAGCATCAATTCAACCTGAGATGCCGCCTGCGCGGTTTGGATACCCTGGTTGTCCGCCGCTGAAGGTAAAGACTGTGTTGTCGGCAGCTCGATGCGCTGCGCCTCAGGATGGGCAACATCGCTGAACTCGGGCTCGCCATACTGATTGTGCGACAGATAAACCACCTGATCCGCCAATGAAGCCTGCGCACAGACAAAGGAGAGCCCAGCTGACAGGCCAAAAAAAGTCATATGTCGCCATAAGGAATGCATATAGGTTAGGTCGCAGCAACACAAATTAGTTAACTGCCAACAATGCTCAGCGCAGCGATGCACCGAGCAACTCCCGCGCAATAACATGTCGTTGCACCTCATTCGGCCCTTCGCCGATGCGCCGAATCCGCATTTCGCGGTACCAGCGTTCAAACGGCAGATCTTTAGCCACCCCAAGGCCGCCGAACATCTGCATAGCGCGGTCCACAACCCGACCTGATGCTTCAGTGGCGACCAGCTTGGCCATGGCCGCCTCTTTGCGGAAGGGTTCACCGCGATCCGCTTTGGTCGCCGCCTCCAGGGTAATCCAGATGGACTGTTTTATGTCGACCTCATTGTCCACCAACATCCATTGAATAGACTGTCGAGTAGACAGCGGTGCACCAAATGTTTCACGTTGGGGGACGTATTCCAGCGCCATTTCCTGAGCTTTGATCGCCACGCCGATACAACCCGCCGCGTATGGTATACGCTGCCGAGTGAGACGGTCGTTGGCAATGGCAAATCCACGATTTGCCTCACCCAGAATATTCGAATCCGGTACGCGCATGTCTTCGAATTGCAGCTCTGTCGCATAATGGGCAGATCGCAGCGTATGCACTATACGGCGCACATGAAATCCAGGATTGTCCGTATCTACAATAAAGCAGGTAACGCCGTTGCGCCCCTTGTCAGGATCGGTGCGAGCAAATACCAGCCCGTAGTCTGCCTTGTCAGCGCCGCTGATCCACAACTTGGCGCCATTGATAACCCAGTCATCGCCGTCGCGTACCGCCCGGGTCTGAATAGCACGGGCTGGATCTGAACCACCAGAAGGTTCAGACAAGCCGAAGAAACCACGTTTTTCGCCGCGCAACGTCGGATACAGGTACTTCTCTTTCTGTTCGTCTGTCGCTTCAAACAACTGCGCCAGGCCCGCACCCCCAAAGGTACCGTAGCAGGGTGCATATAAACCCGCGCGGTGCTGGGACAGCTCCATGGCAATTAAGGTGCGGGTCACCAGATCGATATCTGGTCCTCCGTACGCCGGCGGAATATCCAGACCATACAATCCCATGGCGCGGGTTTTTTCGATGAGCCCAGCTTTCACATCCGGGTCCAGCTCATCCGCGTCCGGGTCCAGGTTAAGTTCCAGCGGCAGGATCTCCTCCCGCACAAACCGGCGCACCATGGACACAATCATGTCCTGCTCTTCTGTCAGATTCAGATCCATCAGCCTGGACTCAACTTTCCTAATTTAATGGGTGGATTGGCCACCGGCAGCACACCGTAGTCATGCACATGGACCATCATGAGTTCACGGTAGCGGGTCATGTAACTGCTGGTGATTTCATGCCTGAAGTACACCGCATCCGACAGCTCCGTTAACACCGACTGAACTTCTCCGCGCAGACCCAGCCGGCTGTTACCCCCGGCGAAACCAATATAGATCACCTCCTGCGCGGCGTTGGCCAATTGGAAAACACCCAGATGACCTTTCAGCACATGCGGCACATCACTGATCGAGCGCCAGGGTTTGTGCAAACGGGTGCTCACGAGGCACGCACGTCCACTTCAACCTTTTTCTTAGGCATCACTGAGATCTCCATGGGCGCAAAGTGCTCCATATCGACATCGATAAGATAGGGCCCGGCGGTCGCCATCGCTGTATCTAACGCCGCTTCGAACTCTGCAACGCTGTGCACTCGCTCCGCCGGCACACCCATACTCTGCGCCATCTGTGCAAAAGCCACCTTACCCAGATCGGTTTCGTTGATGCGCCCAAAGCGGTTCTCCTGCAGCCAGCGCAACACGCCGTAACCGGAGTCGTTAAATACACACACCACCAGGGGCACCTGGTATTGGGCAGCCGTGGCCAGTTCTGTGGCATGGAACATGAATCCACCATCACCATGGATCACCACGGTTTTTCTGTTGGTGGCAATAGCCGCGCCGACACTCATCGGGAAGCCTGGCCCAATCGCGCCCGAGGTTGGATTAATGGAGGTGCGCGGCGCGTAGATCGGAAACTGCTGATTGCCCCAGTTGTAGGCCGATATGGTTTGATCGCGCACAAACACACCATCCCGAGGCAACTTATCGCGGATACAATCCATCACCTGCGGCCAGTCGTTACCCAGGCGGTCACGCATGGCTTTGCGTACCCCGTCGCGGGCCTCCCAGACCACCTGATTAAACTGCCCATCGTTAGCCTGCAGGTCGGACAGGTTGGCGTTAATTGCGGTTAAGGCGCTTTTTGCATCCGCCAGCACACCCAACGTAGCCGCATGGGTGCGTCCGATCATATTGCCGTCAATGTCGATCTGCAGCAGGTCACCGGGCGGTGTCTGCGCCTGGAACTGACCATCCACCCCCACCGCAAATTTAGTGCCTATGGCGATGGTCAGGTCCGCGCCCTGAATAGCATTGTAAATCCCGGCGCTGTTGTAATAGTTACCCACACACAGCTCATGGTCTTCCGGCAGCACCCCGCGCCCATCCACGGTGGTCAGCACTGGACAATCCAACGCCTGTGCCAGCGCGGCAACTTCGTCAGCGGCGCCGGCGGCAATCACGCCGCCGCCTGCAACAATCACTCGCCGGGCGCTGTTCTTAATCAGTTCTACCGCCTTATCAACATCCCGGTCGGCCGGCAGAAAATCCGCTTGAGGTAAGCTGATGGATACCGGTTCTGCCGCTTCGTATTGCAGATTAATGGGAATCTCTAGCGCACCTGGCGCTGGCCGCCCGGTAAACATATCGTCAATCACAGCCTGCAGCGCGGTAGGCAATTGTGAAATATGTCGGGGGCTCTCAACCCGCCGGCAAACCGAGGCCAGCATGGGCACCTGGTTTTCCGCTTCATGCACATAGCTGAGACCTTTGCCGTAAAAAGCCGTTTCCGCCTGTCCGGTTATTACCAGCACCCGGCTCGAGCCATATTGCGCCTCATACAGGCCGGTGACCGTATTGGCTGTACCCGGGCCGGTGGACGCAATCATCACACCCAGTTTACCCGACGCCCGCGCATACCCGTCGGCAGCATGGGTACCCGCCTGTTCATGTCGGACATCAATAATCTGAGTTTTACCCAGACGGTTAATTGCATCCATGATTGGCATATTGTGAATACTGACAATGCCAAACACGTGTTCAACACCCAGTTGGGCTAACGCGTCAGCAATCAAATCTGCACCCGAATAACTCATGCAGCCGGCTCCAAAGTGGTTAAATCAATGTTGTACAGGTCCGCCACGTTGTCACATAGAATGGCGCGCGTCTGCTCGTCTGTCAGGCAGGTGGTGTGCTCCGCCAGCATCTCCTGGGACCAGGGCCAGGTGGAATCACTGTGAGGGAAGTCGTTGGCCCACAGCAGGCGCCGCCAATTCATCTCGTTGGCATTCTTGAACGCTACCCAGTCATCCTGGAACGTGGCGTAAATGTTCTCGCTGAAATATTCGGAAGGCAGCCGTGACAGCGTCGTACCCGGCGCGAGCCAGTTGCGATGGCGCTTATAGGCGTGATCCATGCGATAAAGATAGTGCGGTATCCAACCGGCATCTGCTTCAACGCAAACCACTTTGAGTTCCGGGTAACGCTCAAACACGCCGCCAAAAATCAGTGTCCCCATAATGTCCTGGTTACCGCGGATGATCGACAGAAAGGTATTAATCCGCGGTCCGCGGGTGTAGCTGTTTTTCATCGTGAGAATGTGGAAAGACAGCGGAATTCCCAGCTCGATGGCGGTTTCCCAGACCGGATTATAGATCTCGCTATCGTAGTCTTCTTCCGCTGGATCCCCGGGCATCATCACCCCACGCAAACCGGCTGCGTGAATTGCCCGAATATCAGCGACCCCTTCTGCCGGGCTGCGCATAGCCGTCTGCCCACAGCCCAGTAAACGCTGCGGATTCTCCGCACAGTACTCCGTAATCCAGCGGTTGTAGGCATCAAAGCAGGCTTTTTTGTAGTCAAAGTCCTTGTGGTTGCAAATCACCATACCCACCGTTGGATAAATAATTTCCGCTGCTACCCCGTCTTTCTGCTGGTCCGCAACGCGCGCTTTGGCGTCCCAGCCGCTGCGATGCAACTGGTCAAAGGTGACTCCAGCTTCTGACAGCTCGTCAGGGTCTTTGCCCGCGGCCGCCACCAAACCCATGGCGATGGGCCGGCTCATGCCGTCAACAATAAAGAGGTCTCCTTTCTCTGCCGAGTTGACCATCTTCGGGGCTTTGTCCCGCCAGGCGGCGTCTATGTAATCGACATACGTGCCCGGATGCTCGGTAATGTGCGAGTCCGCCGAGATAATCGGATAATCTGCAATGCTCATCATTCCCCTCACTGTTCCCCTTATCAGCAATTGACTATCCTCAGCCCGCTGCGTGCTGTCAAGCCGGACGCTCCAGCGCAATGATCACGCCGGCCAGGCACCGTATACCCTACCCATTCATTGACAGACCGCCCGATTTACTGCCCAATGCAGAGACAACATATTTCATTGCGGGAGGGCACAAGATGAAATTCGGCATTTTCTATGAACACCAGTTGCCGCGGGATTGGGACGAATTCAGCGAGCACAAGCTGATTCAAAACTCTTTACAGCAGATTGAACTGGCCGATAAGTTGGGCTTCGAGTACGCCTGGGAAGTGGAGCACCACTTTCTTGAAGAGTACTCACACTCTTCTGCACCCGAGGTTTTTCTGGCTGCCGCCAGCCAGCGCACTCAGAATATTCGCCTGGGCCACGGTATTATCCAGCTCACCACCAACCACCCGGCCCGGGTTGCCGAGCGGGTGGCTACACTGGATCTGGTTTCCAACGGCCGCGTAGAGATGGGTATTGGTGAAGGTTCTTCCGTGACTGAGCTGCACCCTTTTAACCTCAAATTCCGGGACAAACGCGATGTCTGGGAAGATGCCGTGCGCTGTGTCCTGCCAATGTTCTATAACCACGGCTGGGAATACGAGGGTGAATATTTTCACTTTCCGAAACGCGCAGTAATTCCAAAACCCTTGCAGAAGCCGCACCCACCCTTGTGGGTGGCCTGTTCACAGCTGGATACCATCAAGTATTCCGCCCACCGCGGTATGGGTGCTCTGTGCTTCAAGTTTGTCAATCTGGATGCCGCCCAGGCCTGGGTGAACGCGTACTACAACACCTTTTTGAACCACCAGGAAAAACTCACGGACTACCAGAGCAATCCCAATATTGCTGTCGTTGGTGGTTTCATGTGCGCTGAAACTGACGAGCTGGCATGGGAAAAAGCTGACGGTTGGACATTCTTCCAGTTTGCTTTGCAGCTATATGGTAAAGAAGGGCCTTTTGAACCCGGTGCGGTGAATTTCTGGGAGCGATACCAGGAATGGAAACAGACTCCCGCTGGGCAGAAACGCAGCGGCAGCGAGCTGATCGGTTCACCCGATACGATTCGCAAACGTCTCAAAGAACTGGAAGACGCCAATGTCGATCAGGTCATTCTGTTGAACCAGGCCGGTAAGAATACCCACCAGGATATCTGTGACTCATTGGAGTTGTTTGCGCACGAAGTGATGCCGGAATTTCAGGCTCGGGAAGCCCAACATCAGGAATGGAAACAGGCGGTGTTGAACCGGGAAATTGTCCTGGAAGACATTGATACAGAGCCCTTCAACTTTTCCCGCGGTCGCGAGCCCACCAAAGTATCCACGAAGGTGGCTAAAGATATGATAGCCGGTACCAGCGGGCGCCCGGATTCCCAGGCTGTCAGCTAACTCTGGCCCGCTAACCCTGCGCAGCTGACCAATTAAGTGTCGGCTGCGCGGATCTGCCGCCAGATCGACTCCGACGTCAGCGGCATATCCACGGCGGTCACCCCCAGAGGCGCGAGGGCATCCAGCACCGCGTTGACGATGGCCGGGGGTGCGCCGCAGGCGCCACCCTCGCCGATACCTTTCACACCCAGTTCGTTGTTGGGGTCCAGCACTTCGTTGAAGCTGACTTCGATGTCCGGCAACTGGCTCGCCCGCGGCATGGCATAGTCCATCAAACTGCCACTGATCAGTTGGCCACCGTCATCATAACAAGCCTGCTCAAACACCGTCTGCCCGGCCCCCTGCACCACGCCGCCATGCACCTGACCGCTGGCGAGCAGCGGGTTAATG